>JBAQHA010000031.1:0-8345 GCA_049288075.1 Oricola sp. | reverse complement strand
GGTCGAGATATGGCAGCCGGGCCGGACGGTGGACGATACGGTGGCGCCGGCCGCGCCCGACGACCGTATCCCGCCACCGGCGCGCTAATCAGATCCACCGTCAGACGGCGAACCGGTCCCGCTTTGTCTGGTTCAGTCTTCCTTCTTTCCGCCCATCAGCTTGCGCAGCACGCCGAGGATGGCGAGACCGACGGAGACCGTGCTGCCGAGACCGGAGATGCCGTGGCCGGAGAATGCGTGCAGAATGTCGCGCGACTCGGCCGTGGCTGTCTCCAGCGCCGCAGCCTCCATTTCGGCCAGCGCTTCCAGTTCCGGCGAATGCGGTTCATGCAGCGTGTAGGCGAGGAGGATGATGGCGGCGACGAGATAGATGCCCGCCAGCACCAGCACCGCGCCGAGCTGGCCCAGTGACGGCAGGATCGCCAGATAGAGCGCGCAGGTCGCCAGCCCTGCGGCGACGATCAGCGCCGCCACCGCGAGGGCGCCGGCGATGGCCTTGCCGATCGCCTGGCGCAGCAGCACCTTGCGGCGCAACAGCGCCATGCGGACATAGAGTTTGGCGGAAGTCACGGTGGACATGGATGAAGCCCTCGTATCGGCGGAGTTGACGTTTAAACTGGACTAGCGAACCTGCCGGCCGATGACGTAACCAAGCGCCAGCCCGACGGCGAGCGAGGTTATGGCGGCGATTCGGGGATACTTCTCGATCTCCTCGCTGAAGTCCTCGACCGCGGCGTTGACCGCGCCCAGAAGGGTATCAAGACCTTCCACCTGTTCCGCGCCGGCTTCCGCTTGCGGCGCGGCTTCGGCTTCCGTGGTCTTTTCCTTCTTTTGCGCCTTCGACTGCTGACGCCGCAGGTCCTCGAGATCGTTCCGCAACGCGTTGATTTCGTCTTTCAGTGTCATGGAATACCCCGTTCGTTCGCCGGATCGTACCGCCTGCCCGGAAACCTGTCCATCAAGGGCGGCGGCGGCATTGACAGCCATCATCGCGTCGCCCCCACAGGCGCAGTTTTATGAAGCAATACGAGCGAAGGAGACCTGTCATGCCGAAATTCGTCCACATAGACATCGCGGCCGACGATCCGGAACGGGCCGCCGGCTTCTATCACGAGGTCTTTGGCTGGAACATCCGCAAGTTCGAGGGCCCGATGCCCTACTGGCTCGTCTCAACCTCCGACGATCCGGCCGCGATCGGGGCGGGCATCGCGAAACGCGAGGAAGCCTGGCAGTCGACGACGCCGACGATCGAGGTCACATCCGCCGACGAATATGCCGCGCGGATCGAGAAGGAAGGCGGCGCCATCATCGCGCCGAAGGTCCTGATTCCCGGAGTCGGTTATCTCGTGAGCTTCAGGGATACCGAGAACAACATCTTCGCGATCCTCGAACCGGTCGAGGGCAATCCCTTCGCGGCGGACGCGGATCAGGCCGGGGCGTAACCCCGGCCGAAACGCGCCATCGCCACCCGGTAGGGGATCAGCGCGACGACCGCGATCGCCAGTTTCACCGACAAATCGCCAACCGCCCAGGAAACCCAGCGAGGCGCTTCGACGCCGAACGAACCGAGCAGGGGCGCGGCTTCGGAGGCGAATTCGTCGCCCGGGCCGGCGAAAGCGAAAGCGGCGGCGAACGCGATGGAAAAGAAGATCGCCGTGTCGATCACCGAACCGGCGACCGACGAGACGACCGGCGCGCGCCACCAGCTCTGCGCGCGCAGGCGGTTGAACACCGTCACGTCGAGAAGCTGCGCGACCAGGAAGGCCGAACCGGAGGCCGCCGCGATGCGCGCCAGCCTGCCCTGCTCCGTCTCGAAGCCGATCAGTCCCTGCGAATAGAGCAGGTTCGGCACCGTCAGCGAACAGATCACCGCGACGACGAAGCCCGCCATCACGACGACGCGCGCGAAGCCCGGGCCGAAGCGCCGGTTGGCGAGGTCGGTGACGAGAAAGGCGAAGGGATAGGTGAACGCGCCCCAGGTCAGGATGTCGGCCAGCGCGAGCGGGCCGACCTGTCCCTCGACGGGAAACTGGACGAGCACGTTGGAGGCCACGACGACGACCGCCATGGCGAGGACGAAAGGCAATACGGCAGAGAGCTTGAGCATTTTTTTATCCTGGGTGATGCCACCAGCACGAGTAACGAAAACAGGCCGGTCTCCCGGCCTGCGATGGTCAGACGGTCAGCAAGCCCGGGATCAGGCTGCCTGGCCGACGGATTTCTTCGCGATCTGGCGCTTCAGCAGGCGGGCGCGCTGCGACAGCTCGGCTTCCTTGGCCTTGGCCAGGAACGCGTCGAGGCCGCCGCGATGCTCGACCGTGCGGAGCGCAGCCGCCGAAACGCGGAACCGGTAGCTCTGGCCGAGCGCCTCGGACATCAGCGTGACCTGGCACAGATTGGGCAGGAACCGGCGACGGCTCCGGTTGTTGGCGTGGCTCACATTGTTACCGGACATAACGGACTTGCCGGTCAGTTCGCATGCGCGTGACATGATCATCACCTTCGAATTCGTTTTCGGGCTCCGCTCCCGAACGCAGTCTCATGTCGCGCCAGCAAGGGCGTCGTCACCGGACAAGCTTCGGCTTCTGCGGAAAAGTCAGCGTCCTATAGTGACAACCGGCATTTTCGTCAACCGTCTTCGCCGAAATAGCGTGCATCATAGAATCGTCGCGATTGCCGGCGATGGCGAAATGGCTGGGACGCAATATGTGAGGTCATACCATGCGCATGACGGTTGCGGCGGCCATTTTTCTGGTCTCGATCCTGGCCTGTTTGCCCTCGCGGGCCGAAACCCGGATCTACCGCGCCGAATACGCGGTTTCGGCGCTCGGGCTTCCCGTCGGCATGTCGCGTTTCGAAACCGCGATCACGCCTCGGTCCTACACGCTCAGTGGCACCTTGAAGGCGCGCGGCCTCGCCGCCCTCTTCGCGCCGACCACCGGCAGCCTTGCGGCCGAGGGGCGCATCGGCCGCGACCGCGTCGAGGCAAGGACCTTCTCGCTCGATTATGTCACCGGCGGGCGCAAGCAACGCACCGAGATCGGCTTCGCGCGCGGCGCGGTGACGCGCACGCTCAACGCGCCCGAGGTGAAGAAGGAAGGCGGCTGGATCGAAGTCGAGGCGCGACATCTGTCCGGCGCGCTCGACCCGATCAGCGCCCTGCTGGTGCCGGCGGCCTCCGCGCGCTCGGTCTGTAACCGCACCGTGCGCGTCTTCGACGGCGCCATGCGCGCCGACGTGAAACTCACCTACCTGCGCACCGTTCCGTTCCGCACGGCCGGCTTCAAGGGCGACGCGGTGACCTGCCGGGCGCGGTTCCTGCCCGTTTCGGGCTACCCGAAGGGCAAGAGCGAGATCGCCTGGATGCGCGACAAGAGCCGCATCGACATCGCGTTCGCGCCGATCGCCGGCACGGGGCTCTTCGCCCCTGTCTCCGCCAGGATCGGCACCCAGATCGGCCCCGTCACCATCTACGCGACGCGCTTCGAGAGCGTGACGAAGTAGCGGCTTGCGACAGTCGCATTGCCCGGCCCGGCCGCTTGGCCTAGACTTTCTGATCAACCGAAAAACGGGGCCGAAGACATGTCCGCCGAAGCCGGAAACAAGCCCGAGAACCTGTCGGTCGAACTGGAGAGCATGCTGCTTGCCGGTCTCGACGCCTATGCCTCGGCGCAGGGCGACGCGCCGTCGCGCGCCGAAGCCGCCCGGCGCATCCTGCGCGAGGCACTGCGGGCGCAAGGCTATCTGCGCTTCTACGAGCGCGAGGAAGGAACGAAACCGGAGGATCTCTCTTCGGCGAATGACGGCTGAACCCCGTTCGGCCGCAAAGATCACCCGCAGGAGGCTGCCCGGCCGAGCAGGAAGTCCCTCTCGCGCGCATTGCGCGTCAGCGCCGCCGCCTCCTCGAAAGCGGCCCTGGCTTCCGCGGTCCGTCCGGCCCGCAACAGGAAATCGCCCTTCGCCGCCGGCAGCGGGGCATAGCCCTTGAGCACCTTTTCGCCTTCCAGAACCGCCAGCAGATCAAGCCCCGCCTCCGGTCCAAAGGCCATGGAGTGGGCGATCGCCCGGTTAAGCTCGACGACCGGCGACGGCATGACCGCGCCGAGGCGGTCGTAAAGCGCGGCAATCTGGCCCCAGTCCGTCTCTTCGGCCCGGCGCGCCCGCGCATGGCAGGACGCGAGCGCGGCCTGCAGCGCATACGACCCGTCGGCGCCACCGAGTTCTTTGGCGCGCTCGAGCGCGGCCAGGCCGCGCCGGATCAGCAACTGGTCCCAGCGGGAGCGGTTCTGTTCGCCCAGAGTCAACAGCGAGCCGTCCGGCGCCGTGCGGGCCGCAAGCCTCGATGCCTGGATTTCCATCAGCGACAGCAGGCCGAACACCTCCGGCTCGTCCGGCAAGGCGGCGGCAAGGATGCGGCCAACACGCTGCGCCTCCGCGCAAAGCCCTGGGCGGATCAGATCCTCGCCGGCGGTCGCCGCATAGCCTTCGTTGAAGATCAGGTAGATGACCTCCAGCACCGATTCGAGCCGCACCTTCAGCTCGGCGCCGCGCGGAACCTCGAAGACGAGGCCGGCTTCGCCGATCGTCTTCTTCGCCCGCACGATCCGCTGCGCGATCGTCGACTCGCCAGCGAGGAAGGCGCGGGCGATCTCGGCCGTCGAGAGCCCGCCGATCAGGCGCAACGTCAGCGCGGCGCGCGCCTCGGCCGACAGGATCGGATGGCAGGCGGTGAAGATCAGGCCGAGCAATTCGTCGCCGAGATCATCGTCCATCGCCGCCTCGACGTCCTCGAAGCCCTTGCCTTGCGCATCGTCGAGCTCACGGCCGATCTCCGTGCGCTTCCCGGCGGCCATGCGCTCATGGCGGAACCGGTCAATCGCGCGGCGTTTCGCGGTCGCGGTCAGCCAGGCGCCTGGATTGTCCGGAATGCCGGTCTTCGGCCATTGCGCGAGCGCCGTCACAAACGCGTCCTGCGCCAGTTCCTCCGCAAGATCGACGTCTCGGGTGACTCGGGCGAGGCTCGCGATCAGCCTCGCCCGCTCGATCAGGAACACCGTTTCGATCGTCTGGTTGACGTCCTCTGCCGCCATGCATCGGGGTTACACCGCGGCTTACGCCCTGTCGACACCCCCTCAGGACACGACAGCGGCCGGATCCATCCAGGCAGGCTCGAAGATGTGACCGTCGGGATCGGCGAAGGTCCGGCCATACATGAAGCCGAGATCCTGAGACGCGCGGATGTCGGCCTTGCCGCCGTTGGCCGCCGCCGTCTCGACCATCCGGTCGACGTCCGCCCTCGTGTCGCAGGAAAGCGCCATCAGCACCTCGCTTACCGCATGCGCATTGGCGATCTGTTTCGGCGTGAAGGTCGAGAAGTACTCATGCTTCAGGAGCATGAACATGATCGACTCCGACCAGACCATGCAGGACGCATTATCGTCGCTGAACTGCATGTTCCGGGTGCAGCCAATCGCCGCGTAGAAGCGGGTCGCAGCGGCGAGATCGGTGACGGGCAGGTTGATGAAGATCATCTTCGGCATGGGGGTCTCCTTCTTCGCGCCGCTTACTTGCCCTCGGTCTGACGGCGCGTGCGCTCGTGCATCTCGATGACGTCAGGCGACAGCGCGTCGGCGAAATCCTCCAGCGTGTAGACCGGACGGATCTCGATCTCGCTCGGCCCGGGCATCGGGTTCGGGCAGCGCTTTACCCATTCGACCGCCTCGGCCATGTCCTTGACCTCCCACAGCCAGTAGCCGGCGACCAGTTCGCGGGTTTCGGCGAAGGGGCCGTCGATCACGGTGCGGCTCGGCCCGTCAAAGGCGACGCGCTTTCCCTTCGAAGAAGGCTTCAGCCCGTCGCCGCCCATCATGATGCCGGCTTTCACCAGTTCCTCGTTGAACTTGCCCATCGCCTCGCCGAGCTCGTTCGACGGCATCACGCCGGCTTCGGAATCTTCTGTCGCCTTCACCATAACCATTACACGCATTGTCATTTCTCCTCTGGTTGACGGAGGCCAATAGGGCCTTCCTGCTCACACGACGAACGACGTCCGGCGGAATCGACATCCCTCCCGAATTATTCTGTTCATATCTGGATCGGCATACGCGCAGGGACAGGCCGACAGCCGCCGCGCTTGACAAATCCGCGTCGCCCGGCGACGGCTTGGCGATGTCGACCCGGATCCAAGACGCGCCTGACCGCAAACGCTTCATCGCCACGCTGATCGGTTTTTCCGCCGTGCTGATGTGGGCCCTTCTCGCGCTGTTCACCGCCGCCTCGGGCAAGGTGCCGCCGTTCCAGCTTTCCGCCATGACCTTCGCCATCGGCGCGGCGATCGGGTTTGCCGCGAATGCGCGCCGGAATGCACGCGCGCGGACAAGGACGCCGGTGCCCTGGCAGGCGTACGTTCTGGGCATTGGCGGCCTGTTCGGCTACCATTTCCTCTATTTCACGGCACTGCGTCATGCGCCGGCGGTGGAGGCGAGCCTGATCTGCTATCTCTGGCCGATGCTGATCGTCACGGGAAGCGCGCTGATGCCGGGAGAACGGCTTGGCTGGCACCATCTCGTCGGCGTCGCCTGCGGTTTCGCCGGCACGGCGCTGATCGTCACCGGCGGCGAGGGCTTCGCGCTCAAGGGCGAATATGCTTATGGCTACGCGGTCGCGGTCGCCGCCGCTTTCACCTGGGCCGGCTATTCGCTGCTATCGCGCCGCTTTTCCGCCATACCGACCGACATCGTCGCGGCCTACTGCCTCGCCACTGCGATCCTCTCGCTCGCCGCCCACTTGGCGCTGGAAACGACCGTCTGGCCGCAGACTCCGCTCGAATGGGCCGCCGTCGCTGCCCTGGGCGCGCTGCCGGTCGGCGCGGCATTCTATGTCTGGGATCACGGCGTCAAGCATGGCGACATCCAGGTGCTCGGCGCATCGAGCTATGCCGCGCCGCTGATCTCGACCATAATCCTGATCGCCGCCGGGAGGGCGGAGGTGACATGGGCGATTGCGATCGCCTGCCTGCTGATCACGGGAGGTGCGGCGATTGCCGCAAAGGATCTGCTGTTGCGACGGAGGAAGCGAAATGTTGCCGTTTGAGGGGGGAGTCTCGGGCACCGACAACGCCACGCTGCTGTTCGCGGTCCTGTTGGCGGTCGCATACCTGTTCTATCTGGGCCGTCCGACGACGCCGCTCAAAGTCGTCGCCAAGACCCTGTCGGTGATGCTGCTGGCGGGTCTTTCCGCCTCGGTCGGCGCGCCATGGACGCTGACCCTCGCCCTGACGCTCTGCGCGGCGGGCGATTTCTTCCTCGCAATCGAGCGGCTGAGCGAGAAGTTCTTCCTCGCCGGCCTGGTGGCGTTTCTCGCCGGCCATGTCGTCTATATCGCCGTTTTTTCCGGCCTGCCTGACACGGCTGCGACTCTGCCCGCCTGGATGCGAACCGCCATAATCGCGGTGGTGATCTTCGTCGCGCTGGCGATGGCCTCCATGCTCTGGCAGGCATCGGGCGCGCTGCGCTGGCCGGTGATGATCTACGTCATGGCGATCGTCGCGATGGCGAGCGCCGCCGTTGCCAATGGCGGCGGGCTGATCGTCGCCGGATCGCTTCTCTTCATGGCCTCCGATTCGATCCTGGCAACCGAGCGCTTCCTGATGAAGGACGACAGCGCGAGAAAACGACATACCGGCCCCGCCGTCTGGGTCACATACTATGCCGCGCAGGTGTTGATCCTGTTCGGCGTGCTGGCGGCGGCCGGCGCGTAACGCCTCAGGCGCTCTGCGCCAGCCGGCTTTCCAGCAGGTCGCCGGAATCGCGTAGGATCGGATAGGCGACCGTCGCGAGCAGCGAGTTGATCTCCTTCAACGCCCGCACGATTTCCAGGTGCATGTTGCTGGTCTCGATCGAGACGACCTCGCCCGACTGCAGCCGGCCCAGATGCCGGTCGTGGCTGTCGCGCTCGAGATGGCGCATCAGCTCCTTCTCCTTGACGAGCTGGCGCGCCGAGGCGAGGTCGCCCGACAGCAGCACGTTGAGCGCAAGTTGCAGGTTGGCGAGCACGCGGGCGTGGATCGCCGTCATCTCGCTCCAGCCGGCGGACGAGAACTGCAGGCGTTTGGCCGACTTTTCCTCCGCAAGCGGCATCAGCGTCTTGGAGATGATGTCGCCCGCATGTTCGAGGTTGATCGCGAAATCGGTGAGCTCTATGCCGCGCCGCGCCTCCTCCTCGCTCAAGGAACCGCGGTTGACCTCGGCAATGAACAGCTTGATCCCGGTATGGGCGCGGTTGACCTCCTCATCGAGCTGGCGCACCAGCGCGGTCTTTTCCGGCGCCCCGTTGTCGAACAGGTC
>JBAQHA010000030.1:0-2718 GCA_049288075.1 Oricola sp. | reverse complement strand
ATCCTGTCGACGCTTAACATCGTCCATGTCAAGGCGGGCACGGCTGCGGTCTCCGGCGAGCCGGAGCGCCCGTTGTTTCGCATTCTCACGCAGCCGCGCTTCATGGTGGCGTTTGCCTGCGGCGTCGGTTCCTACGCGCTGATGAGCTTCGTGATGACCGGCGCGCCGCTCGCCATGGTCGGCTGCGGCTTCACCACCGACGAGGCCGCCATCGGCATCTCCTTCCACGTCATGGCGATGTTCGCGCCGAGCTTCGTCACCGGCCAGCTGATCGCCCGCTTCGGCAAGGAGCGCATCGTCGCCTTCGGCATGATCCTGCTCGTCGGCTGCGCCATCGTGGCCCTGTCCGGCATCGAGTTGTGGCAGTTCTGGACCGCGCTGATCCTGCTCGGCGTCGGCTGGAACTTCGCCTTTATCGGCTCCACCGCCATGCTCACCGAATCCTATCACGCCAGCGAAAAGAACAAGGTGCAGGGCCTGCACGACTTCCTGTTGTTCTCCACTGTCGCCTTCGCCTCGCTGATGTCCGGCTTCACGTTGAACGCCTATGGCTGGCAGATGCTGAACTGGATCATCTTCCCCATAGCGGCGTTCTGCCTCGTTCTGCTCGGCCTTTTGGCTTTCAGTTCCCGGAATTCGACCATAGCACAAGCCTGAGAGTGGCGATTCCCGCGGATCAGCGCGGATCGCCGCTTGACCAGCACTCGCGCGGTAAACTACGTATTCGCCCCATCGGGCGCGACCTTTTCGCGCACTCGGTCATACCTGAACGGGCCCAGGAGGGGATTTTTTTGGGCCGGAGGAAAATCAAAGGGAAACGGGAATGGTTCTTCTAGCTGTCATCGCTTGCGGGCTGCTTTCGATCGTTTACGCGATCTGGGCAACGCAGTCGGTCCTGGCCGCAGACCAGGGAAATGCGCGTATGCAGGAAATCGCCGCTGCGATCCGTGAGGGCGCGCAGGCATATCTCAATCGCCAGTACACGACGATCGCCATCGTCGGCGTCGTCGTCTTCGTCGCCACGTGGTTCCTGCTGACCGCGGAAGCCGCGTTCGGCTTCATGATCGGCGCGGTGCTCTCCGGTCTGGCCGGCTATATCGGCATGCACGTCTCGGTGCGCGCCAACGTTCGCACGGCCCAGGCCGCATCGCACAGCCTCGCCAGCGGTCTCGAGATCGCTTTCAAGTCGGGTGCGATCACCGGCATGCTGGTGGCCGGCCTCGCGCTGCTGGGCGTCTCGGTCTACTATTATGTGCTGACCGAAATCATCGTGCCGGCCAATGATCGCACGGTCGTCGACGCGCTCGTCGCGCTCGGCTTCGGCGCATCGCTGATTTCCATCTTCGCCCGTCTCGGCGGCGGCATCTTCACCAAGGGTGCGGACGTCGGCGGCGACCTCGTCGGCAAGGTGGAAGCGGGCATTCCGGAAGACGATCCGCGCAACCCGGCAACGATTGCCGACAACGTCGGCGACAATGTCGGCGACTGCGCGGGCATGGCTGCCGACCTGTTCGAAACCTACGCGGTGACCGTTGTCGCCACTATGGTTCTCGGTTCCATCTTCTTTGCCGGAACGGCAGTGCTCGATTCCGTCATGCTCTATCCGCTGGCGATCTGCGGCGCATCGATCATCACCTCGATCATCGGCACCTTCTTCGTCAAGCTCGGCGCCAACGGCTCGATCATGGGCGCTCTCTACAAGGGCCTGATCGTTACCGGCCTTCTGTCGATTGTCGGCCTCGGCGGCGCGACCTCGATGACCGTGGGTTGGGGCGACATCGCGCTCGGCGACGGTTCGGTCGTCACCGGCGCCAACCTGTTCATCTGCGGACTGATCGGCCTGCTCGTCACCGCGCTGATCGTGGTGATCACCGAGTACTACACCGGCACCAACAAGCGTCCGGTCAATTCGATCGCCCAGGCGTCGGTTTCGGGTCACGGCACCAACGTGATCCAGGGTCTGGCCGTATCGCTTGAATCGACGGCGCTTCCGGCGATCGTCATTTCCGCGGGCATCATCGTGACCTACCAGCTCGCCGGCCTGTTCGGCACCGGCATCGCGGTGACCGCCATGCTCGGCATTGCCGGCATGATCGTCGCCCTCGACGCCTTCGGCCCGGTTACCGATAACGCCGGCGGCATCGCCGAAATGTCGGGCCTCGATCCGGAAGTCCGCAAGTCGACCGACGCGCTCGATGCTGTCGGCAACACGACGAAGGCCGTCACCAAGGGCTACGCCATCGGTTCGGCCGGTCTCGGTGCTCTGGTCCTGTTCGCCGCCTACTCGAACGACCTGGCCTTCTTCTCCGCCAACCCTGACAAGTTCGCCTACTTCCAGGGCGTCGGCGACATCTCGTTCTCGCTGTCCAACCCCTATGTGGTTGCCGGCCTGATCTTCGGCGGACTGATCCCGTACCTGTTCGGCGGCATGGCCATGACCGCAGTGGGTCGCGCGGCCAGCTCGATCGTCGAGGAAGTGCGTCGCCAGTTCCGCGAGAAGCCTGGCATCATGGAAGGCAAGGATCGTCCGGACTATGCCCGCGCCGTGGACCTGCTGACCAAGGCTGCGATCCGGGAGATGATCCTCCCGTCGCTGCTGCCGGTGCTGGCGCCGCTCGTCGTCTATTTCGGCGTGCTGCTGATCTCCGGCTCCAAGGCCTCGGCCTTCGCCGCGCTCGGCGCGATGTTGCTCGGCGTGATCGTCAACGGCCTGTTCGT
>JBAQHA010000029.1:0-1831 GCA_049288075.1 Oricola sp. | reverse complement strand
GTCGGGATGCAGGTTGTTCATCAGCATCCGCATCGGCGCTTCGGTCAGCCAGCTCTTGGCTGTGATTTCCGGCCCGGTCGGCGGATAGATGTCGCGCATGTTGTGACGGGGGTTCGTCATGGCGCATGGTCCTTTCAATGTCGTGCGAGCGCGCCGGAAAGCGCGAGGTCGTTCAGGGTCCGGAGGATTTCCGTCAGATGGACGCGGAGGTTTCGCGCCTTGCCGGCGTCGTAGTCGAACGGCGGTTCTTCCGACTTGAGATGCGTCGACTGGGCGAGCTCCATCTGGATCGCATGGACGCCGTCCTCCGGCTTTCCGTAGTGCCGCGTGGTCCAGCCGCCCTTGAAGCGGCCGTTGACGACCGAGGTGTAGCCCTCGGCCCGCGCGCAGATCGACGCGACGGCGTCCTCGATGGGAGGGGCACAGCTCGTTCCGCCGTTGGTGCCGATGTTGAAATCGGGCAGCACGCCGTCGAACAGGAACGGGATTTTGGAGCGGATCGAGTGACAGTCATAGAGAACCGCGACGCCGTGGCGCTTCTTCACGCGCGCGATCTCCTTCGCCAGCCGGCGATGATAGACGGCGTGATAGGCTTCGAGACGCGCGGCGATTTCCGCCGCGTCGGGTTCCTGGCCGTGGCGATAGAGCGGCTCGCCGTCGAAATCCGTCACCGGGCAGAGGCCGGTTGTGTTCTGGCCCGGATAGAGGCTTTCACCCGACGGATCGCGATTGGCGTCGATCACGTAGCGGTGGAAGGTCGCCTTGACCGTTGTGACATTCGGAATCAGGGCGGCGTAGAGCCGATGCATGTGCCAGTCGGTGTCGCGAAGTTTCCTGCCTTCCTCGTTCAGACGGGAAAGCGGCGACGGGTCGATCGCCGTCCCCGCATGCGGTATGGCGAGAATGACCGGACCGGCCCCTTGCGTGACGGCCACCGGGGTCATGCCCCGCCTCCAAGGCTGAAGCCCCCGATGCCGGCCACGGGCAGCAGTGCGCCGTCACGGATCATCTGCGCCGCCGCCTCGATGTCGGGCGCCATGTAGCGGTCGGAGCCCAGCGGCGGCACGGATTTGCGCAGGGCCGCGAGCACGGCTTGCAGCGGCTGGCTGGTGACGAGCGGAGCGCGGAACTCGATGCCTTGGGCGGCGCAGAGAAGTTCCACACCGAGGATGACGGAGAGATTGCGGTTCATCTGGATTAGCCGTCGCGCGCCATGAGCGGCCATCGAGACGTGATCCTCCTGGTTGGCGGATGTCGGCGTCGAGTCCGTCGTGCAGGGATTGGCGAGATGCTTGTTCTCGCTCATCAGCGCGGCGGTGGTCACCTCGGCGATCATGAAGCCGGAATTGAGTCCCGGCTTTGGCGTCAGGAAAGGCGGCAGGTCGAAGGAGAGCGTCGGATCGACCATCAGGGCGACGCGGCGCTGGGCTATCGCGCCGATCTCGGCAATGGCGAGAGCGGTCTGGTCGGCGGCAAAGCCAACCGGCTCGGCATGGAAATTGCCACCGGAGACGATTCGGTCGGCGTCCATCAGGACGAGCGGATTATCGGTGACCGCATTGGCCTCGATTTCCAGCGTGCGGCCGGCGAAGCGCAGAAGGTCGACCGCCGCGCCGACAACCTGCGGCTGGCAGCGGATGCAGTAGGGATCCTGGACGCGGCTATCGCCGTCGCGGTGGCTCTCGCGGATCTGGGAGCCTTCCATCAGCGAGCGCATGGCGGACGCGATCTCGATCTGGCCGGCATGGCCGCGCAGTGCGTGGATTTCCGGCAGCAGCGGCGCGGTGGAGCCCATGATGGCGTCCGTCGAGAGGACGGCGGTGAGGATCGA
>JBAQHA010000028.1:0-2326 GCA_049288075.1 Oricola sp. | reverse complement strand
CGGCGTCACCGCCGTCGCCACCACGGTTTCGGCCGCGTTGTCGAGCGTCAGCACCTCCTCGGTGCCGGTCGACTCGCAGCCCGAAAGCGCCAGCGCGGCGAACACCGCGAGGGTTGCGAAGGATTTTCTGAGGGACATGAGGGGCATGGACATTGTCAATCGCGCGGGCGGCTCTGGACAGTCTGCCCTGGAAGGGCGTGCGGCGACCATGCGGCCGCCGCTTCCTGTTTGGCGCGTGTCGCGGGTCAGTACATGTACTGGTGCATGCGCTCGTAGAAGCACTCGCACTTGTTGATCGTGTCGTCGTCGCGATAGTCGTATTTCAGGTAGCCATAGGCCTTGCCGCAGGCGACCTTGGCTTCCGACGCCCAGGTGAAGGAGTGGCGCTGCGACGCGATCCACGGCGACGAGTCGGCGACGTTGACGGCTTCGTCCATCATCCGGCCGATCTCCGCGTAGAGATCGTTGTCGTTCTCGATCGCCAGGATCGAGGCCGGCTGCACGACGGCGCAATAATCCGACGAACCGCCGGCCAGATCCGCGGCCTGCGCCGGAATGCTCGCAGCGAGCATGCAGGCGATGATTGAGTATTTCATCTTCATGACGATCCCGTCCCCGATAGCCTGTTGAAACCTTTGACGGCGCCGGGCGAAATACATCGCCCGGCGCCAACTGTATTGACCTTAGCCTCTGCGGCTTCAGGTTTCCATAGAAAACCTGAAGCCCGGCCGATTACGAAACGTCCGTCTTCGGCTCGGTGTCGTCGAAGAGGATCGAAATCGTCGTATGCACCCCGGTCAGGGTTGCCACGTCGACCATCGTGCCGCCGGCAGTCGTGCCATTGTCGTCGACCTGGATCGTGGTGTTGACCCCGTCATTGACCAGGTTGACCACCGCGTCGGCCTGCGAGGCGTCCGCCGGAGCGCCGGCGCCCAGCGACTGGAGCAGGGCGCTCAGGTCGATGACGTCGCCCTCGGCCTTGTCGTAGTCGGTGATGACGTCCGAGACGTTCAGGTCAAGGCTGTCGATATCGACCACGAACGTATCCGCGCCGTCGCCACCGGTCATGGTGTCGGAGCCGAGACCGCCGGCGAGGATGTCGTCGCCGTCGCCGCCGTTCAGGATGTCGTTGCCGTCCGTACCGATCAGCACATCATCGCCCGCGGTGCCCTGGATCGCCAGGCCGACCTGGACTTCGGCGGAAACGGTGCTTTCGCCCGTGCCGTCCGCCGCCAGGACATAACCGCCGTCGAGGCTTCCGCCGTCGCTGAACGTCACTGAGAAGGTGGCATCCTGCGGGGCGACGACAGAACCGTCCGTCGTGCCGAGGTCGATGGTCAGCGATTGGCCTTCGGAAATCGCGCCATCGGGCAGCGTGACGGTCAGAACCTTGCCATCGCCGGACAGGTCTACCATTGCGCCTGCGATCTGCTCGCCGGCCTCATTGGTAATCACCACGTCACCCGGTTCGATCGTCGCGGCCTGGGCCGAGATGTCGATCCGGATCGACGAGAGGAACTCCGCGGCCACGGCCGCCGCCACCAGCGTGAAGACGAACTGGTTGTTGCCGCTGGTGCTCTCGACCTGCCGCGTCTCCATGATCGGAGCGTGGCGGACGACATTTGCCATCAGCATGTCCAGCACTTCCTTCGTCGGATCGACGGCATCGATGTCCCAGTCGTTGTTCCCGAAGAAATTGTCCTCTTCGAGAATGATCGTCGCGGTCGTGCCGTCCCAGTGAACGAGATCGCCATCCTCGAAGCTCACGCCACCGATCGAGCCGTTACCGCTCGTCGAGAAGATGATCTCGTTGTTGCCGAGAACGTGGACCGCATCGATGTTGGTATTCGAACTCGAGAACCCGGGGCTACCACCAGCAAAGCCATCCTGTTCGTCGAAGAACTTGGTGAAGGTGGTGCCGTTAAACTCGATCAGATCGCCGTACAGGAAATCGTTGGAGCCGACATTGCCAAGGTTGCTCACGTCAGAAGACATCGAGAACACGAGGTTGCCGGTATCCGGATTGACGCTGACAGCATCGATATTGGCGGAATGGTGTATATCCGAACCATCGTACAGGAGGATCGCCCCGCCCGCACCGCCGTTGGCGCTGACATCCCAAAGAACAATATCCTTGTTTTCGAAGGTCAGAGGGCCACTGCCATCGGCAGCCGGCAAAGCAGCAGTATCCGCTGTCGACAGAAGCATGTCGCCCGCGCTGTAGGCGATCGTGATCATCCCGCCATTGTAGCCCTTGATCGAGCCACTGCCGGAGAAGACATGGATACCGTCGATGTCCTGGTTGCTGGAAATATCGGGACCAGAC
>JBAQHA010000027.1:0-8312 GCA_049288075.1 Oricola sp. | reverse complement strand
GTCGAGCGCAGCGTCCTCGGCGGCGGTCAGCAGGAACAGCCACCAGGCGGAGGGACGCGCCGTGCCGGTCTCCCGGCACCGGATCAGGCCGCCTTCGCTGTCGCGCCGCCACGTCGCGGGCGAAGGGCCGCTATTGCCGCAGAAACGTCAAGGTGTCCAGCTATGCCGCCCTCACCCTCCGTCCATTCGGCGGGGCGAGGAGATCGTGCATCGCCTAAGCCCGCGCAGCACTATTCGGCGGCCAGCCCGACTGGAGGGCGAGAAGCGTCATCGATGTCCCGCAACCGTGCCTCCTCGCGGGCAACATAATCACGGGTCACCGGCACCACCTCCTGGCGCTTGGTCATCTGGATCTGGAAGACCATCATCGCCTCTTGGCGGAAAGCGATCTCCGAGGCGGCGAGATAGAATTCCCACAAGCGGACGAAGCGTGCACCATAGAGCCGCTCCACCTCGTCGCTGCGGGCGAGAAAACGCTCCCGCCAGGCCTTGAGCGTATCGGCATAGTGGAGCCGCAGGATCTCAATGTCGGTTATGAGCAAGCCGGCGCGCTCGATGGCCGGCAGCACCTCGGACAAGGCCGGGATGTAGCCGCCGGGGAAGATGTATCTGGCGATCCAGGGGTTGGTGATGCCGGGCGGGTCGGAGCGCCCGATCGAGTGGAGCAGGAACACGCCGTCATCGGCGAGCAGGCTGGCGATCTTCTGGAAGAAAGCGTCGTAGAAGCCGACACCGACATGCTCGAACATGCCGACGGAGACGACGCGATCGAATTGGCCAGGCACGTCGCGGTAGTCCTGCAGACGAAACTTGACGCTGTTCGAGAGCCCCTTCTCCGCCGCGCGCACGCGCGCGAACCCAAGCTGCTCCTCCGAGAGCGTGATGCCGACGGTCTGTGCGTCACAGATCTCGGCCAAGTAGAGCGCTAGGCCGCCCCAGCCGCACCCGATGTCGAGCACGCGGCAGTTCGGACGCACCAGCAGCTTCGCGGCTAGGTGGCGCTTCTTCGCAAGCTGGGCGTCGTCGAGACTCTGGTCCTGGCTCTCGAAATAGCCGCAGCTATATTGCCGGTCGGGATCGAGGAAGAGTGAATACAGGCGTCCATCAAGATCGTAATGGTGAGCAACATTCCTTCGTGACCGATCTCGCCCATTGAATTGCTGGAACCGGCGCTGGAGAAACCTGATGATCCATTGCGGCCACATCCAGCGCGGAAATGCTCTTCCGTCCTGCGCCAATGCCAGCGCCAGGAAATCCGCGATCGAGCCTTCCTCGACGACAAAGGTCCCATCCATGTAGGCTTCTCCGAGCCTCAGATCGGGGTCGAGCAGAATGGCGATCTCTGTCGCTGCATTCCTGAAGCGAACGGCGAGTGGTCGGCCGGTTCCGTCCCCTACGGTGAAGATGCGGCCGTGTGCCGTCGTGACCCGAAGCGTGCCTCTGCGTATTACGGCGGCACATGCGCGGCGACAAAACCCATCCATTCGTGTCATCCCTCTTCCAGCGTGTTCGCAAACTCAATAACCGTTCGCATCGCGGGTTGCCTGCCGTCCGCTGTGAGTAGGATGGACAGGCTGCCGCTCCAGCGTGGGAGGATCGCTGGGCCTCTCGGTGTTGGTTCCACCCGTCTTGCATCGCCAGATATGTTCCAGATCGTGACTTGCACCACGACCAGTCTGTTCTCGCCGCCTGCACAACTCTTTGCTTTCGATCAAAGTCGCGAGTTTTTGTGTTGGTCGACCGTTTGCATCCTGTTCGAATAGGAAAAGCGGACGGCCACAGCGGCTGGAACGCCTTTCATGGCGCCGGCGAGTTGCAGAGACACGGTTAGCATTGTTCGAGGAGCAAGAAGCTTGAGCGCAATGGGACCTCGATTCGCACAGCACGCCACAGCGCCTTCTTTAACTTTCATCAAAGACGCGTCAGGCCCAGACGCTGCGTAATGCCGCCATGGACGGCTGCGGCCGTCGAAGCAAAGCAGCAAAGGACAAGGTTCCCAGATATCGAAGGAGGCGACCATGCTCGACACGATACAGCGGGTCCTTCGACCCTACAGGCAGGGCGACGTCCTGCTCGTGCCCTGCGCCGAGATTCCTACCGGGGCTTTCGAGGAGGCCGCGGAGAACGGGCGCGTCGTGCTCGCCCGTGGCGAGCAGACCGGCCACGCGCACACGATGGCGGCTGATCGTGTCTGCTATTTCCGCGAAGACGGCACGGGAAGCGGGTTCATACGGGTGTCTGGGGCCGCTCCGGTGGACCTGACGCACGAGGAGCACGCGCCGCTGGCGATTCCGCCGGGCAGCTATCGGGTTGTCCAGCAGCGCGAGTATCAGCCGCGGGCAGCGCCGCGGGTCGTCGCCGACTGAGCTCCGCCCATGGACGCGCGTCACGTGGCGCAGACCGTCAAAACCTGGCGCGACCGGCTGGCCGCACGGGTCGTCTTCGACCTGTCGGCGGCCGAGGTAGCGATCCGGCAGGCCTACCGGGCAAGCGCTTTGCCCGAGCCGAGCCAGATCCTATGGGTAAAGGGCCCGAGCGAGGCAGCGCAGGCCTTTGCCTTTCTCGAAAACCCGCCACGAAGAATGTGGCGGACCGCCGTGGCCGTCCTCGTTCTGGGAGCCGCGGCGTGGGTCGGCTTGGCGCTTGCGAGTGCTGGCAGCACGCTTGCCGCCAGGCCGTGGACGGAACCGGCCATAGCGAGCATCGCGCTGGCCACCATTGCCCTTACCTTCGCGGTGTGGCCTCAGCTGCCGGTATGGCCCGGTCGACCGGGACGCGGGCGCAAAGGTCCGCTGATCCTACTCGGTGCCGCCGTCTTCTCCGTTCTGGCAGGATCCGCGTTCGCCTTTCAGCGCCTCGGCGGTCTCCCTGTCGATCCGATCGGGCGGGGCGCCGTCCTCGCCCTCGCCGCATCGCTCGGCACGCTGCCGGGCGTGTTCCTTGGCTTGCGCTTGCGCCGCGCCTACGCTCACTTGCGGCGCTTCCTCCTCGAGCTTTCGCCCTCGGCCTCTGTTGTGCGCCGGATCGAGCGAGCACGGGCGGGGGCGTGGGCACCGTTCCAGCGAACCGCCATCGGCCCTCGACCAGACGCGTCGCTGCTGCAAGCCTACCGCAGCGCTCACTGGGAAGCTTTCGCACGACAGCAAGGATGGCTCCTGGACTCCGGCGGGCCAACCCGCGCACCGCAAGGCACGAATTGGGTTGGCTCTGGCTGGATCGCGAGCGGCGTGTTCCGCGGCCTGCATCCGGAGACCTTCGGCGGGATCCCGGCCCACCTGGACGGAGTCGAGGACGCGCCGCGCGCCGCGGCCGTGGCTGGCGCGGGTGCCAACGGCTCGGCACAACACTTTGCCGATTTATCCTTCCACGTCGATCGGCTCTACCTATTTGCGGCGATCGCCGTGGCGGTGCAGCCGCCGACCACTCTAGCACTGGATGCCGAGGGCAGACCGCACGCCGAGGATGGGCCAGCGCTCGCCTGGGCGGACGGGACACACCTGTATGCCTGGCATGGCCGGGTGGTTCCTGGTGAGTTGCTGGATCGGCCGGTCACCCGTTCGCGCATCGATCGTGAATCCGACCCGGAGCGGGGCTCGGTCCTGATCGAGCGATATGGCCTTGGACGCTATTTTCTTGAAGCCGGCGCAGCTGAGATCCAGCGCGACGACTGCGGCCGGCTCTACCGTCTCGGGCAACGCCTGAGCGAGCCGATCCTGGCCGTGCAAGTGGTGAACCAGACGCCCGAGCCGGACGGCAGCTTCCGGGAATTCTGGCTGCGCGTACCGCCGACCGTGATGACGGCGCGGCAGGCGGTTGCCTGGACGTTCGGCTTGTCCACTGCAGACTATGACCCGGTCGCACAGTCGTGAGGTGAACGGGAGCGCTTTCTGCATCGCAGAAGCCGTCAGTACCTGTTCTTTAACCTCCGTCAAAGACGCCTCGGCCCTGGACGTTGCCTAATGCGGTCCTCGACCGCTGCGGCCGTCGATACGGGGTAGCAGCGCAAAATAGGAGCTGCATCATGAACACACGGCATTGGCAGGAGCGGGTGACTCTCGTCCTCGGTCTTTGGGTGATCGTATCGCCCTGGACGATCGCGCACATCATGGCGAGGCCTGGGGCTCCCGCCGGCGTATCAGCGGTGGCAATGTGGAATCACTACGTGATCGGCATCGCGGTGGCGCTTCTCGCCGCCGCCGCGCTCGTCGCGTTCAAGGCATGGGAGGAGTGGCTGAACATTGCCCTAGGCACCTGGTTGCTGGGGTCGCCCGGGCTGCTGGGGTTCAGTGTGTCGGCCGCCCTCATGTGGAATGCCGTGATCATCGGCGCGCTGATCGTGGCATTCTCGGGCTGGGACCTCGCCGAGGCACAGGGATTGAAGCGGGCGGCGAAGTAACGCGACGTCGACGGGCCGGACGAGCGCTTGTCTCTATCACCGGCTTCCGCCGCTCAGGGATCCGACAAACATATCCGTGGCCTGGGCCGCGGCCCTGTATTGCCGGGTGCGCAGCACTTGGCGCAAGAGGAAGACGAACGAAAAGACGAACCGGAGGAACATCATGCGCTTGCACGCACTCCTACTCGCGGCGACAGGGGCAATCCTTGCGACCTCGACATCGGCCCTCGCGGCCGATGTCGAAAGCCTGCCCGGGGGCGAGCCTGCCAATCGGGCCCGCGCTGAGCAATGTCTGAAGGATCTACAGACCTTCGACGACGAGCTTACCCGGACGGGCTTCGGCATCCTGCAACCCGACGGCTACGGCACTTCGGAGTCAGCCGGCGGCTATTACATCTGGGGCGTAGAAGGGACGCCCCGACAGAAGATGCGCACACTGCGCGACGCTGCATACATCTATGCCTGGAGCGACGACGAGCAGTCCTGCCAGATGGTGCTTGGCTCGATGCGGGCGGTCTATGAGGAGCACCAGAGCCTTGTCGGCACCGAGGCAGACGATCCCCATGTGCGAACGGCGTGGCGGCGCGCGCACCTAGAAAGAGCCAAGCCGATCACGGAGATGGGTCACGTGATGCGTGCGGATATCCTGATCGGCTCGGAGATCCGGAACCTCAAAGACGAGAAGCTCGGAGAGGTGGACGACATCGTTCTCAATCCCGAACAGCGCGGCATCCTCTATGTCCTAGCCACCCGTGGCGGGTTCCTTGGCTTCGGTGAAAAGCTGGTGGCGATCCGGTGGAGCGACCTCCGGGCGACCGAAGACCACGAACTCTATGTGCTCGATGTGCCGGCGGAGGCCTTCGATGACGCCCCTGCTGTCGACGGCCGGACTTTTGCAACCACGGCGGACGCGGCATGGCAGCGCACGCTCGGCGAATACTGGGACAGCGTTCTGCAGAAATGATGCCCCGCCAGTTGCGCTCGCGATTGGCGCTTCTACAGCAGAGGAAACATGTGGAGTACGATCGCCAAAACATAGACGACCACACTGGCGCCTATGCCTCGCATTCCTGCTTCATCTGCGGGCGCAGCGCCTAGGGTCCGTCCGATGGCGTTCCTGTGTCCGGGGGCCCTTTGCGGGGCGTGATTGCGAGCGTTGAACGCGTGACCGGTCGGGACGACCCTTCGTAACGTGACGCCGCGGGGGGCGGGAGGGGTTGTCCGACGCCGCCCGCTCCATGCCGGCCAGCCGCACCGTCGGCGTGTGGCGGCAGACTACGGCATCCCCTGCCACGAGACGCCGACGGGCTGGAAGTATTTCGGCAACCTCCTCCACGCCGACATGGTCTCGCTGTGCGGCGAGGCGAACTTCGGCACGGGCTCCGTCTATCTTAAGGAAAGGTACGCGTGTGGGCGGTGCTCTTCTGGCTCACTACTCCCGCGGCTCGGCGGCAGTCCGTAGCGACGACGATGAGAGAGCATTGGCGGCGGTACGACCGGCATTATTGTTCGCAGCACGACTATGAGGATCTCGACAGCTCGGTTGTGGAGAGGCTCATGACCGAGCTTCCAAGGGAATTGCCGCTACTCAAAGGCTGCAAATTCGACACGCTGGTGATCAGCCTTTGCCATGATTTCGCGTATGTCGATCCGCTGGATAAACGCCTGGCCGCGCATCAGGGTACCCGGGTCGCGTTCGCGGGCGATGCGCGGATTGTCTTTCGGCTTTCGGGAACCGGAACCGAGAACGCAACGCTGCGGCTTCATTTGGAGCGCTTCGAGCGCGATCCGTCCCGCCATGGCATGGCCGTTCAGGACGCATTCGCCGATCTGGCGGCGGCCACCCGACAGATCGCATGCATAAAGAAGACGGCCGGGAACCAGACGCCATCCGTCATCACTTAGAACGTTAATTTCCGGAGGCGCCGTGATTTTCACGCGCGTCAGTGCCGTGCTGTAGGTACCGGTTGGCTACGCTATCTCCCCTCCCCTTCGGACGAAGGACTGTACGAACGGCATCATACGTACGCGCATTGTCACCGGGCGCCGGCGGAGCGTTGGGCCGAAGCGAGGTCACCCTTCGGCGTCATGCCCTTCAGAAACTTGAAGAGGTCACTGCCGGTGGAAAGGACGAGGGTCGTGTTCTCGGCAATAATGGACTTGTAGGCCTGCATGGTCCGAGTAAATTCATAGAATTCCACCGCTTCGGGACTCTGATTGTAGGCCCTCGCGTAGATTTCTGCCGCCTTGGCGTCGGCGACGCCACGAATCTCCTCGACCTGCCGATAGGCTTCCGACTGGATCTTATTCAGGTCACGCACACGATTGCCGCGGATTCTGGCGGCTTCGCCGTTACCTTCCGAAAGGAAGCGTTCCGCGATCTGCCGCCGTTCGCTGATCATCCGGTCATAGATCTTCGGGCGGACGCTCTCGTTGTAGTTGATCCGCTTGAAGCGAATATCGAGCAACTCGATTCCGAACACGCGCACCTTCTCGGCGGCGGCGGCAAAGATTTCCTCCTCGACCAGCTGGCGCCCCTTCTGGATCGGCACAAGCGAACCGATATCCTGTTGGCGTTCCGCCTCGGTCAGCAAGGTGTCGCGCAACGGGACGCGGTCCCTGGTGGTGCGGATGATCTCGATCAGTTCGTGCTTGGCAACTGCGTTGCGGGTCTCGCTGCCGAGGATATCGTCAAGGCGGGATTGAGCGCTACGTTCGTCGCCCAAACGCAGAAAGTACTGGAGGGGATCCGTAATCCGCCAGCGGGCGAAAAGGTCGACCGAGATGTAGAGCTTGTCCTTGGTGGGCATATCCGACGGGCTTCCGTCCCACTCGAGCACCCGCTTGTCGATGGGGTTAACGTCCTGAATGAACGGAACCTTGAACTTCAGGCCAGCAGTGGTCACGGGCTCGCCAACGGGTTTGCCGAACTGGGTGATAATCGCCTGCTCGACTTCGCTTACCGTATAGATCGAACTCATCGAGACGTACGTTCCGATTCCCAGAACCGCCAAGGTGGCTATGAGCGTGATCCTGTTCATGGATTCTCTCCCTTCTGAGCGTCGAGATCAAGCAGCGGCAGGATGCTCCGCGTCTGTTCATCGATAACGATCTTCGAGCGTATGCCCGGCATGACGTTCTCAAGGGTCTCGACATAGATTCGGCGGCGCGTGACCTCCGGGGCCTTGCGATATTCCGCCAACAACGCGCTGAACCGGGCGGCATCGCCTTCCGCTTCATTGATCCTCTTGAGCCGGTAGCCGTCCGCCTCGCGGATGCGCTGATCCTTCTCGCCCTCGGCCAGCGGGATCACCTTGTTGTAATCGCGCCGGGCCTCGTTGATCAGCTTCTCCTTCTCCTGCTGTGCCTGGTTGACCTCGTTGAAGGATTCCTGCACCGGCTCGGGCGGATTGATGTTCTTCAACTGCACCTGGTCGATGCTGATCCCCATGGCGTATTTAGTCGAGAGCGCCTGCATCTTGGTCAACGCTTCAGACTCGATTTCCTGGCGGCCGATCGTGATAACCTCGTCCACAGTGCGATCACCGACGACCTCGCGCATCACGGACTCCGAAACATAGCGGAGGGTTGCGCTCGGTTCCCGAACCTCGAAAAGAAAGCTTTGAGGATCTGAAATGCGGTATTGAACCACCCATTCGACCAGCGCGGCATTCAGATCGCCGGTCACCATCTGCGTTTCTCGGGTTGCGTCGCGGGGAGACGGGCTTTGGTAGGGATCGGTGGCTCCCGCGGTCGTAAATCCGAATTCCTGCTTCAGTTGACGTTTGACGGGAACGATAGTTGTAGTATCGATGCCCAGCGGTAGCTTGAAATGCAGTCCCGGCGGAACGTCCTTGAGGTACTTGCCGAAACGTTGCACGACCGCGACGGAGTCGCTCGGCACAGTATAATAGGC
>JBAQHA010000026.1:0-12806 GCA_049288075.1 Oricola sp. | reverse complement strand
ATGCCGGTCGGCAACGAGAGGATCCCGCTCGACGCGAAACCCGCCGCGAGCACGCCGACGGCGGTCGAACTCTGCAGCACGACGGCTAGCGCGCAGCCGGCAATGGCGGCCGTAACGTACCACCCCTTCATCGAGCGCAACGCGTTCTTCAGCGCCGCCCCGTAGGCGCGCTCGACGCCGGTGCGCACCATCCGCACCGCCCAGAGCAGCAGCATGACGGCAGCGGCGAGATTGAGAATCACGATCGATGGATGCATTCAGTCCTCCGGCCGGCGCCCTTGCGGCTTCTGCGGCCTCGTTGGATGGAGTATGAAATCCCCATTCGCGCCGGTTTGCAACCGGCGGATCTCAGCGCTCCAGCGATGAGAATCTCCCGCGCAGGAACATGGCGGCGAAGCCGCGAAGGATATCGGCCGGTCGGCGAACCGGGGCCGTCGCCGCGGCCGGCGCCGGTTCGTTTCCGGGGTCCGGATCCGCGAAGCGCGCGTACAGGTCTTCCAGGTTCTGCTTTTCGCCGCGGATCTTTCCCTGGTCCGCCGACAGGATCGAATAGGTCGAGATCATTGCCCTTTCTCCTTCAGCGGCGATGCGCCGCGACGGAGATGACAATGGGAGATTGCCGCCCGGGCGGTCCTTAAGCGGCTCCCTAAAAAGGATTAAAAGTACCAAAGACCGCCGTCAGGCCTCTTCCATGCCGGCAAGCCGCAGCCCGTCGATGACGGCGCCGATGCGCTCGGGATGCTTCGCGGGCTGCCCGGCGGCGATCCGGGCGATGGTGACGCCGGGCGCGAGCCTTCGAAGGCCGGCAAGGAAGCGGCGCGCCTCGTCCATCCGGCCCAGATGGGCGTTGGCGGCGATCAGCATCCACCAGGTCGGATCGAAATGCGCGTTGAGCGCCAGCGACTTTGCCGCCCATTCGACCGCCTCGCCGTGGCGCCCGCGCGTGATTTCCATCATCGCGATGCCGGTCATGAAGAAATGCCCGCCCGGATTGTTCGGTGCGAGCGCGATTGCGCGGTGCATGATGGCCATGGCTTCGTCCATGTCGCCGCAATGCATGGTCGCCGTGCCCGCGACCGCCAACACGTGGAGATCGTTCGGATTGGCCACGGCTGCCGCACGTATTACCGCGAGCGCGTGGTCGTACTCCTTGCCCGTCTGGAGCAGGGCCATGCCGCACATCGCCATCAATCGCGCGTCGCCGCCGGCCCGGGCGAGGCCGCGCCGGGCGAGGTCCAGGCATCGCGCCGCGTCGTCCTCCCCGATCGGCGGCCAGCCCATCGTGATGCGATGCTCCAGCGCCCAGGCCCCGAGCGCGAGAAGGGCCGCATTGTCGGGCTCGCGCGCAAGCGCCCGCTCCAGAAGCGCGACGGCTTGCGCGTTCGATTCGGCAGATTCGTCCTGCACCCGCGCCAGCGCGCGCAGGTAGAGATCATAGACCGCGACGCTGCCTGCCCACTCCCGGCGCGAGCGCTCGAACTCGGCGTCGTCGATCACTGGCCGGATGGTGGTTGCGACGCTCTCGGTGATCCTGTCCTGGAATTCGAACACTTCGCCGACCGCGCCCTCGAAGCGGCCCGACCACAGGCTGGCGGCGGTCGCCCCATCCACCAGCTGGGCATTGAGGCGAAGCCGCCCGCCCGCGCGCCGGACGCTGCCTTCGAGCACGTAGCGTGCGCCGAGCCGCGCCGCGATGTCGCGGATGTCGGCCGCGCTGCCTTTCGACGCGGCGGCCGCGTTGCGGGAGATCACGATGAAGGACCGGTAACGCGACAGCGCCGTGACGATGTCGGCGACCACTCCGTCGGCGAAATAATCCTCCTCGCGGTCGCCGCCGAGATTGTCGAAGGGGAGGACCGCGAGCGCGGGCGGCGCCGCTTCGCCGTTTCCGGCAGGCGCCGCGCCCTCCGATGCGACGAGCCGGTAGCCGACGCGCGGAACGGTGACGATCCACTCGCCGCTGTCAGGCATCGTCCCTAGCGCCTTGCGAAGCGTCGCGATCTGGACGGTGAGATTGCCCTCCTCGACTGTAAGGTCCGGCCAGGCGGCGTCGATGAGATCGCCTTTGGCGACGACCGCGCCGTTGGCGTCGAGCAGCGTTTGCAGGATGGCGGCCGCGCGGCCGCCGAGCGTGACGACCTCGTCGTCCCGCCGCAGCAATCCGCGCGCAGGATCGAATACAAACGGACCGATTGCGCGTCGTTCGCTCGCCATGCGCGGATGATAGCGTTTCGCCGGATGCGGCGACAGATGTCAGCCGCCTTTCGGCGCTCGCGGCGTCGGCTTCCAGTCGGGCGGCGCAAGCTCGAAGGAGCGGAAGTCGAAACCCGGCGCGACGGTACAGCCGACGAGCGTCCAGGCGCCGAGCGAGACCGCCGTCTGCCACCAGTTCGCCGGTACAACGAGTTGCGGCCGTTCGCCGGCGGCCAGATTCGGCCCGACCCGGTGCGCCTCGGCGTCGTGGCCGTTCGGCGACATCGTCAGCACCAGCGGCGAACCGGCGTAAAAGTGCCAGATCTCGGCCGCATCCGTGACCCGGTGCCAGTGCGAGACGTCGCCAGCCTCGAGCAGGAAGTAAATCGCGGTCGAATGGCCGCGTGCATTGGTCTGCCCGCCGGCGTCGCGGAACGTCTCGACATACCAGCCGCCCTCGGGATGCGGCTTCAGCCCGAGCTCCTTCTTGATCCGCTCGGCGGCGAGATTATGCATCAGAAATTGTCCTTGCGTTTTCGTATTTCGGCGAAGACCTCGTCTTCGCTGGCGTTTTCCATGCCGAGATTCTTCCGGATCGCCGGATTGTCGGCGCGCAGGAACGGATTGGTGGCAAATTCGGCCGCGAGTGCGACCGGCAGCGTCGGCTGGCCATTCTCGCGCAACCGCGTCACCTCCGCCGCGCGCGCGATCAGCGCCTCGTTGTCGGGATCGACGGTCAGCGCGAAACGGGCATTCGCCGCGGTGTACTCGTGACCGCAATAGAGCATCGTCTCCGGCGGCAGCGCCCTCAGCTTCTTCAGTCCGCCCCACATCTCCGCCGCGCCGCGCTCGAACAGGCGGCCGCAGCCGAGTGAGAACAACGTGTCGCCGGCAAACAGCACGCCCGCTTTCGGGCAATAATAGACGATGTGGCCGGCCGTGTGGCCCGGCGTCTCGATCACCTGGAAATCGTAGCCGCCGAATGAAACGGCGTCACCTTCGCCGACCGCCTCGTCGATGCCGGGGATCTTGCCGGCCTCGCCCTCCGGTCCGGTGATGCGGCAGCCGAACCTCTCCTTGAGCGGCAGGTTCCCCTGCGTGTGGTCGGCGTGATGATGCGTGTTGAGGATGTCCGTAAGCGTCCAGCCCTTCGCCTCGGCGGCTTGCGCGATCGAGTCGGCGTCCGCGGCGTCGATCGTGGCGGTACGGCCGCTTGCCGGATCGTGGACGAGGATACCGAAATTGTCCGACAGGATCGTGAACTGTTCGATCTGCAGCATGTTTGCGTCTCCCTGCGATGTCCCGGATCGTGCGGTCGCCATTGCCCCGCGACGGGATTTGTTGCACCTGTGAAGGGGCGACGCAACCGGGAGACCGCCTCGAGGCCATGCATATGGACATCGTCGAAATCCGCGGCTTCTATCACAGCCTGCTCGGTCAGATGGCGACGCGCTCCATCGGCATGGGGCTGTCCCGCATCTGGCAGGCCCTGCCGAACGAGCGCCTGCTTGGCCTCGGATATGCGCGCCCCTGGCTGGACCGCTTCGAGCCCGACACCGAGCGCACGCTCTCCTTCATGCTCGCCGCGCAAGGCGCGATCAAATGGCCACGCACCGGACCGTCGCGCTCCGCCCTCGTCTTCGACGAGGAACTGCCGCTGCCCGATTCCGCCATCGACCGCATCCTGATGGTGCACGCGCTCGAACACGCCGAAAACCCGCGCGAGACGCTGATGGAGGTATGGCGCGTGCTCGCGCCGAACGGACGGCTGATCCTCGTCGTGCCGAACCGGCGCGGCATGTGGGCGCGTTTCGAGCACACGCCCTTCGGCACCGGCCGGCCTTTCTCGCGCGGCCAGATCTTCAAGCTGTTGCGCGATTCCAACTTCACGCCCGGGCCGATGACCGAAGCGCTCGCCTTTCCGCCGGTTCGCTCCTCCACGCTGCTGCGCGTCGCCTACCGGACCGAGCGCATCGGCCTGCGCCTGTGGCCGCTGTTTTCCGGCGTCATCATCATCGAGGCGCAGAAGCGCCTCTTCCAGGGCCTGCCCGTCGCCGCCCGCCAGTCGCGCCGCGTCTTCGTGCCCGTGCTCGCCCCGCAGGGTGCGGCGCGTGAGGCCGGTGCGCGCTGAGGCATTAGCCCGTCTCGACATTTGCCTTGGGCGGCGCTATTGCCCTGCGGTCCGCAACAGGGCCCCAAAAGGCCAGATATAGAGAGACCCCAGCGATGTCCGCGCCCGAAAACCCGTCCCGTCCCGTCCCCAATCCCGGCGTGATGGAGATCGCGGCCTATGTGCCGGGCCGGAGCAAGGCGAAGCCGGGCGTCAAGCTGCACAAGCTGTCCTCCAACGAGACGCCGCTCGGCGCGAGCCCGGCCGCCATCGAGGCCTTCAAGGCGCAGGCCGCGACACTGGAACTCTATCCCGACGGTTCGTCGACCGAACTGCGCCAGGCGATCGCCGAGGCGCACGGGCTCAATCCCGACAACTTGATCTGCGGCAACGGCTCCGACGAACTTCTCGGCCTGCTGGCGCACACCTATCTGAAGCCGGGCGACGAGGCGATTTTCACCGAGCACGGGTTCCTGGTCTACAAGATCCAGATCCTCGCCAACGGCGCGGTCCCTGTCGTTGCGCCCGAGACCGACTACCGTACCGATGTCGACGCGATCCTGGCGCGCGTCACGCCGCGCACGAGGATGATCTTCCTCGCCAATCCGAACAATCCGACCGGCACCTACATCTCTGACGCCGAGGTCAAGCGCCTGCATGCCGGCCTGCCGAAACACGTGCTGGTGGTGCTCGACGCCGCCTACGCCGAATATGTTCGCCGCAACGACTACGCGGCCGGCATCGAACTGGTCTCGGACAACGAGAACGTTGTCATGACGCGCACCTTCTCCAAGATCCACGGCCTCGCCGCGCTGCGCATCGGCTGGATGTATGGCCCGGCGCATATCGTCGACGCGATCAACCGCGTGCGCGGACCGTTCAACCTCAACTCGGCCGCCATCGCGGCGGGCGCCGCGGCGATCCGCGACCGCAAGCACGCTGAAGAGGCCGCGCATTTCAACGAGACCTGGCTGCCGGTGATCACGTCGGCGCTGACCGCCATCGGGCTGAAGGTGACGCCGAGCGTCGGCAATTTCCTCCTCATCCACTTCCCCGACAACGACCCGGCCCACTCGGCCGCGGCGGCTGACGAATATCTCGTCGAGCGCGGCTACGTGCTGCGCGCGGTCGGCGCCTACGGCCTGCCGAACGCGCTGCGCATGACGGTTGGCTCGGCGGAAGCCAACGAGGGCGTGATCGCCGCGTTGACAGAGTTCATGGGCCGCGCCTGAGTCATGCCGCGGGAAGAACCTCTTTTCGAGCGCGTCGCGCTGATCGGCATCGGCTTGATCGGTTCGTCGCTGGCGCATGCCATCCGCCGCGAATGCCTTGCCGGCGAAATCGTCGTCTCGACGCGCAGGGCCGAAACGCTGAAGCGCGCCGAGGAACTGGGCCTCGGTGACCGCTACGAGGCGAGCGCCGCCGAAGCCGTGAAAGGCGCCGACCTCGTCATCCTGTCGGTTCCCGTCGGCGCCTGCGGCGCTGTCGCGAAGGAAATCGGACCGCATCTCGAAAAGAGCGCGATCCTGACCGATGTCGGCTCGACCAAGGGATCGGTCGTCCGCGACGTCGCGCCCCACCTGCCCGAAGGCGTACACTTCATTCCCGGCCACCCGATCGCCGGCACCGAGCATTCCGGACCCGACGCCGGCTTCGCCAGCCTGTTCGAAGGCCGCTGGACGATCCTGACGCCGCTGCCGGGTGCCGATCCGGCGGCGGTCGCGAAGCTGACGACCTTCTGGACCGCCTGCGGCTCGAAGGTCGACATCATGGACCCGGAGCATCACGACCGCGTTCTCGCCATCGTCTCGCACCTGCCGCATATCATCGCCTACAACATCGTCGGCACCGCCGACGACCTGGAGGCCGTGTCGAAATCCGAGGTCATCAAGTATTCGGCCTCCGGTTTCCGCGACTTCACCCGCCTTGCCGCTTCGGACCCGACCATGTGGCGCGACGTCTGCCTGTCGAACAGGGATGCGATCCTGGAAATGCTGGGGCGCTTTTCAGAGGACCTCGCCGCCCTGCAACGGTCGATCCGCTGGAGCGACGGCGACGCGCTGTTCGATCTTTTCACCCGAACTCGCGCCATCCGCCGCTCGATCATCGAGGCGGGCCAGGAAGTCGATGCGCCCGACTTCGGCCGTCATCCCGAGATACAGCATCAGAAATCACACGACGACGCCGGCTGAGCCGGAAAAGGATCGCCCCCAATGTCCCTGTCGCTGTACGACGTCAGCGTTCCGGTCTTCACGCGCTCGCTGCGCAACCTCTCGGCAATCCTCGAGAAGGGCCGCACCTGGGCCGACGAGAACGGCCTGGCGCACGCGGAACTGCTCGGTGCGAGACTCTATGCCGACATGAAGCCTCTGACCTACCAGGTCCAGCGCGCCAGTGACGCAGCCAGGCTGACCGCCGTGCGCATCGCCTTGGTCGAACCGCTGGAGATTTCCGACGAGGAGAGCAGCTTCGACGAATTGCAGTCCCGCATCGCCGCGACGCTCGGCTTCCTCGACGCGGTGCCGCGGAGCGCCATGGACGGCCGTGAGGAAGCGGAAGTGATCCTGAAGATGCCGGGCCGCGAACTGACCTTCACTGGCCGCGACTATGTGCTCGGCTTTGCGGTGCCGAATTTCTTCTTCCACGTCACCACGGCCTACGGCCTGCTGCGCCACAACGGCGTGCCGATCGGCAAGACCGACTTCATCGGCGGGCGGTAGGGCGTTTCGGGGTTCAGTCGAGAGGCGGGATTTCGCCGACGGGGATGAAACCGATCGACACCTTGCCGTCGCTGATCGTCACCGGCAGCCTGATCTCCGGTGTGCCGTCGGGACCGGCCTGCGGCGGCATCGCCGCGAAAGTGTCGATCTGGCCCGCATAGTCCGGAAACGCCGGCTTGAACGCCTGCGCGAAACCCGCCGGATCGACCACGATCACCTCCATCTTCGCGTTCAGCCGTCCGTCCGTACCGACATCGAACGGCCCGCTGACGAGCAGTCCCTGCTCGGGCGTCACCAGCAGCGCCAGCCGGCGAAATTGTCCGGAGACGCCGCGTAGCGTATCCATGCCGGACGCCGCACGCGCCACGCCATCCGTGATCGTCAGGTCCGCGTCGCCGGCCAACACCGGCAGGTTTTTCCTGCCGGTCAGGGTCTCGTCGGCGACGAGTCCGTCATAGCGCCAGGCGACATCCAGATCGGGTCCGTTGATCCGCATGTGCGCTTCGGCATGCGCGGCGGCGAGCGCCTGTTTCAGCCCGAACGCCCCAACCGCCAGATCGTCGATCGAAATGGAGGCGTGCTGCGGCAGCGGCTGGTCGAGGACCGCGGAGGCGCGCGCCAGCTTCCAGTCGAATGTCAGCGGTCCTGCGATCTCGCTCGCCACGGCGACCGGGCTGTTCAACTCGGCGTAGATGCGGCGCGGCTCGTAGACCTGGGCGGCGCTGCGGAATGCGCCGGCCGTCACCGTCAGCCCTTCGGCCGGACGCTTGACGTTGAGCGCGGTGCAGAACACCTCGAGCCGGAACGGATAGCCGCGCACGTCGAGATCGGCGCAGTCGATCGCGGTGCCCTGGCTGGCTTCGGCGGCGAACAGGCGCGCCGCCTCCGCCTCGACCTTGCCCGCGAGCCAGTACCAGCCGCCCGACCATGCGGCGATCGCCACGACGATCGCCGCCGCGAGCAGACGAATGCGCCGGCCGGTATCATAGGGCGATTTTGCTTTCTCGTTTGCCATGCTAGATGCCCATCGCGCGCGAATGTGGAAACAGTAAGTGCAAATGGATGATTTCTGGGTCTTCGGCTACGCATCTCTGATGTGGAAGCCCGGCTTCGACTATGTCGAGAAGCGCCGGGCGCGACTGCACGGCTATCACCGCAGCCTGTGCATCATCTCGCTCGAACATCGCGGCACGCGCGAACGTCCCGGCCTCGTCATGGGGCTCGACCGCGGCGGTTCCTGCGTCGGCGTCGCCTTCCGCGTCGCCGGCGAGGCCCGCGACGCCGTCATCGCCTATCTGCGCGAGCGCGAACTCGTCACCAATGTCTATCTGGAACGCATGGGAGCGATCACCTTCGAACGCGGCGGCACGGCGCGGGCGCTCGCCTATGTCGCCGACCGCGAGCACGGCCAGTATGCCGGCCGCCTCGACGTGGCCGAGGCCGTGGACCGCGTCTGCGGCGCCGAAGGCGGCATGGGGCCGAACGAGGATTACGTCATCAACACGGCCGAGCACATCCGCACGCTCGGCATCCGCGATCACTGGCTGGAACATGTCGTCGCCGGGATCAGGAACCGGTCGCGCTGACGCCCATGGCGCGCAGTTCGGCGACGCGCTTCTGCGCTGTTTCGGGGAAAGGCGGCGCATTGGGATCGTCGGCGAGCTTCAGCAATTGCCGGTCGCAGGCGTCTTCCGTGCGCTCGACCAGCAGGCGGCGGAATTCGTCGCGGGGAAGCCCCGGCTGGATCGGCTCCAGCACCTCTACCTCGATCGTGCCCGGATAGCGCAGGAACGACCGCCGCCGCCAGTAGAGCCCGGCGTTATGCGCGATCGGCACCACCGGGACGTTCAGTTCCTCGTAGAGATTGGCGATGCCCATCTTGTAGTTCGGCGGCGCGCCGGGCGGACGACGCGTGCCTTCCGGGTAGATCACGATCTGGCGGCCCTGCCCGACGGCGCGCTGCGCTCCGCGATTGACCGAGGCGATCGCCTGCGCGCGGTTGCCGCGGTCGATCGGGATCATGTCCATCTTGGCGACATACCAGCCGAACAGCGGAATCCACATCAGCTCGCGCTTCAGAATCAGCACCGGGTCGGGCCACCACGGCAGAAAGGCGAAAGTGTCCCAGGCCGACTGATGCTTCGGCGCGATGATGTAGCTGCCTTCGGGAAGGTTCTCCATACCCTTGACGACGTGATCTGTACCGACCACCACCTTCATCAGCCAGAGATGCGTCTTCGCCCAGAATTTCGGTACGAACCACGCCCTTTTGCGCGGTGCGAGGAAGAAGAACGGCGTGAACACGATCATCTCGATCAGCGTCACCGCGTAAAACAGGAAATTGAAGATGAGGGATCGAACCGCCAGCAAGGGTGCACCCGGTGTCTGAAAGGACTGTCCCCAGCCGATTACACGCCGACGCCCGATAAGGCAAAGACTTCGATTGCCGTCAGCGCGTGGAGGCGAAGCTCGCGTTCGCCGGGGCCGGCGCGACCAGCGCGCGGGCGAGCGCGGCCGTGAATTTCAGGTATTCGCCGAATAGCACGCGATAGCGATTGACCCGCCCTTCCGCGCTCATCGTTCCGCGCTGGCCGGTCACCACTGCATGCGGGATCAGCGTGACGCCCCGCATCGCGCGGCGCAGTTCCAGGAGGCTGCGCGGCATGTGGTAGTCGTTGGTCACAACGATCAGCGAGGTAAAGCCGTGATCGGCGGCCCAGTGCGCCGTCTCCGTCGCATTGCCGGTCGTGTCCAGCGCCGCGCGATCGATGTCGACGCAGCAGGCGAACTGCGCCTCGTCGACGGCGAAGGTCTTCTTGAGGACGGTGCGCGACGCCGACGGATGCACGCCGCTGATCAGCAGCCGTTCGCCACGCTCGTCGCCGAGCAGCTTCACCGCCTCGTCGACGCGCGCATGGCCGCCGGTCAGCACGACGATACCGTCGGCCTGCGCGTCGGCGGGGGCGGATCCGTAGCGGGAGATGTCCACGAGGAACAGCCCGAAACCGGCGGCGAACAGAGCCAGCGCGATCGCCGAAACGGCGGCCGCGAACCCTATGACTCGCCTCGCACGGCGCGCGCGAGCGCCCGCTGCCGTCATCGACGCCTCGCCTTGAATTGCCGTGCCACCACGCCCCTCGGTGTCAAGCGCATCGAACATGAGCGAATCGTTATCCTGCAAATACGGCGCGGCATAGGCGAATTTCCGGGATTTTCATTCGCTATTGCCGGTACAATCGATTTTTCGCCCGGTCTCAGTCGAGCCGACCCGGATCGGCGCGCCGTTCGTCGATGTCGCGCAGCGCACGCAGCACCGTCACCCGCGTCGTCAGCGCCGTCAGGGCGCCGACCAGCACGATCACCGCGATGACGCCGCCATAGGCGCCCGCGCCGATCGAGAAATCGCCGAACAGGGCGGATGCCTGCTCGCCTTCCGGCGTGATGATGTTGCGCGCCGACCACCAGCTCACCAGCACGAAGACGACGACCGCCGCTCCGCCCCCGGCAAGCCCGCCCCAGATGCCCGACAGCAGGAACCGCGTCTGGAACTGCCGCGCGATGAAGCCCGCCTCCGCGCCGACGAAATGCAATACTTCGATGATGTCGTGATTGCCCGACATCGCGCCGCGCGTCGCGAAGATGACGGTCAGCACCAGCGCCGCCAGCACCAGCGCCAGCACGCACAGCCCGATCGCCGTCGTGGTGCGCGCCATGCCGATCAGCCGGTCGACCCAGGCGCGATGGTCGTCGAGAGAAGCGTTGGGGATCTCGTCCGCGACGGTCGCGCGCAACGAGGCGAAATCCGGCGGGCTCGTTTCGTCGATCGTCACGACGACCAGGCGCGGAACCGGAAGCTCCTCCAGGCTGAGGCCCGATCCGAGCCAGGGTTCGAGCAGGGCGACGGTCTCCTCGCGGCTGATCACGCGGACACCGCGCACACCCGCGAATTCCGACGCGATGGCGCGGGCCTTTTCGAGCGCGGCGTCCATGTCGAAATCGTCGGCCGGACGTATCTGGATCGTCGCCTCGCGCGCGATCTGGCTCTGCCATGTGGTCGCGCTCTTGTTGATCAGCGACACCGCGCCGACCGTGACGCAGGCGAGAAACACCATGATCGCGATGACGAGGATAAGCGCCTCGCTGGCTACGCCGGATTTCGGCACGATCGGCGCCAGCGAGCGCAGGTCGGGCATGCGCTGTCTTTGCGCCGCGGTTCCGGATCCGTGCAGGTCCGGCGGCCCGGCCGGTCTCGCCGTCGCTTCACTCATAGATTTCGAGCTGCCCCTTGGAAAGGATCATCCGGCGCGCGTCGATCTGGTCCATCAGGCCGAGATCGTGGGTGGCGATCACCACTGCCGTGCCGAGCCGGTTCAATTCGAGGAACAGCCGCAAGAGCCGCTTGGCCATGGGCGAATCGACGTTGCCGGTCGGCTCGTCGGCCAGAAGGATTTCCGGCTGGTCGATCAGCGCGCGCGCGATCGCCACGCGCTGCTTCTCGCCGCCCGAAAGCACCGGCGGCAGCGCATGAAGGCGCTCTCCGAGCCCGACCCATTTCAGCAGTTCCAGAACATCGTGCCTGTAGGAACTCTCCTCCTTGCCGCGCACGCGCAGCGGCAGGCCGACATTCTCGTAGATCGTCATGTGGTCGAGCAGGCGGAAATCCTGGAACACGACACCGATGCGGCGGCGCAGCAGCGGCAGTTCCTTCGTGTCGATGGTGGCGATGTCCTTGCCGAAGACGGTGATCAGGCCGCGCGTCGGGCGAAGCGACATGAACAGCAGGCGCAAAAGCGACGTCTTGCCCGCGCCGGACGGCCCGGTCAGGAACTGGAAAGACTGCTTCTGGATGTGAAACGAGACGTCGCGCAGGACTTCCGGTCCCATCCCGTAACGCAGCCCGACATTCTCGAATTTGATCAAGCGCCCCGTCCGAATCGCAAGAACCGCACAGCCGAAGGAATAAAACACGGGGCCCGCGAATGGAACCGGCCCTGACGCCCCACTAAAAACCTTCAATTAACGAAAGGCGCGTAGACCGGAATCATGGCGGTTCCGCGTTTGAAGGAGCGCAAATCGTGGCGCAAGATATCATAGATGCGGAATTCGAGACGATCCGACGCGAGGACGGGCATCATCCCGTGCGGCGGACGGCGTCCGACAAGCCCGCCCTGCAGACCGGGACCGGGGCGAAGGCCGACAGGAAGCCTGAGCCGAGGCCCGCGGCCGATCACGAACAGATCGGCATCCTGAAATCGGCGCCCGGCCAGCCCGCGCCGAGCAAGCGCGCGCAGATCCTCTATGCCCTGACCGTACTGTTTTCCTCGATCGCCGCATTTCTGGTGTCCGGCGGCCATGTGTTGCTGCGCGCCGGGCCAGCGGCGCCGCAGGCTCTCGCGCTCGAGATGGCACCCGACCAGGGGTTGCCTGCCTTGCGCCGCGGCGACAGCGTCGTCACCGTTTCTGCGACGATCCGCAATCCCGCGTCCGGCGAGAAGCGCGTACCCGATGTGCTGCTGACCTTCGCCTCGACCGACGGCGGCGCCCACCTCGTCTATCGCGGTCCCCGCGGCGAATTGCTCGCACCCGGCAAAACCCTTGCCTTTACGGTGCGAATGCCCAAGAAGGCCGGATACGACCAGGCGCCGCGCCTGGCATTCGACAACAGTGGAGTATGACGCCATGCCGGTCGTTCGGGGCAAGCGGATAGAGGTCCTCTATTCCGCATCCACCATCGCCGCGCGCAATCTGGAACTGGCCAAGGAAATCGCCGGGCGGGACTACAC
>JBAQHA010000025.1:0-10800 GCA_049288075.1 Oricola sp. | reverse complement strand
GGGCATAGCCACCGCTACGTCCTGCATCACGGCGACATGACGGATTCGTCGAGCCTGCTGCGCATCCTGCAGGACGTGCAGCCCGACGAGATCTACAATCTCGCCGCACAGAGCCATGTCGCCGTCTCCTTCGAGGAGCCGGAATACACGGCCAATTCCGACGCGCTCGGCGCGCTGCGCCTGCTGGAAGCCATCCGCATCCTCGGATTGCAGAAGAAATCCCGCTTCTACCAGGCGTCCACATCGGAACTCTACGGCCTCGTGCAGGAAACCCCGCAGACCGAGACGACGCCGTTCCACCCGCGCAGCCCCTATGGCGTGGCGAAGCTTTATGCCTACTGGATCACCGTGAACTATCGCGAGGCCTACGGCCTCTTTGCCTGCAATGGAATCCTGTTCAACCATGAATCGCCGCTGCGCGGCGAAACCTTCGTCACGCGCAAGATCACGCGCGGACTGTCGCGCATCAAGGCCGGCCTGGAGGAAGCTCCCCTGCATCTCGGCAACCTCAACGCGCTGCGCGACTGGGGCCATGCCCGCGACTATGTCGAGATGATGTGGCTGATGCTGCAGCAAGACGAGCCGGAAGATTTCGTCATCGCCACGGGGCAGCAATATTCCGTGCGCGATTTCATCGATGCGGCCGCGCGCGAACTGGGCATGGAACTGACCTGGCACGGAGAAGGCGTCAACGAAAAGGCCGTCGATGCGAACGGCCGGACGATCGTCGCGGTCAGCGAGCGGTACTTCCGGCCGGCCGAGGTGGAGACGCTGCTGGGCGACGCCTCGAAGGCGCGCGCCAAGCTGGGCTGGCAACCGCGCACCTCCTTCCAGGAACTGGTGCGCGAGATGGTCGCCGCCGACCTGAAGGAAGCCGAACGCCATGGCTGACGCCGCCTATTCGCTGAAGGGCAAGCGCGTCTTCGTCGCCGGCCATCGCGGCATGGTCGGCTCGGCGATCGTAAGGCGGCTGGCGGCGGAAGAGTGCACGGTGCTCACCGCCGGGCGCGCCGAACTCGACCTGACGTCGCAGGCGGCGGTGAACGCCTGGTTCGCACGAGAGAAGCCCGACGCGGTGTTCCTGGCGGCGGCGAAGGTCGGCGGCATCCTCGCCAACCGGGACGAGCCGGCGGCGTTCCTCTACGAGAACCTGATGATCGAGGCGAACATCATCCATGCTGCCCATGCGGCCGGCGTGGAGAAGCTCGAATTCCTCGGATCGTCCTGCATCTATCCGAAACTCGCCGAGCAGCCGATCGTCGAGGACGCGCTTCTGACCGGACCGCTGGAACCGACCAATGAATGGTACGCCGTGGCCAAGATCGCCGGCATCAAGCTGTGCCAGGCCTACCGCCAGCAATTCGGCGACGATTTCATCTCCGCCATGCCGACCAATCTCTACGGACCGGGCGACAATTACGACCTCAAGACCAGCCATGTGCTGCCGGCGCTGATCCGCAAGGCGCACGAGGCGAAGACGGCGGGCGCGCCGTCGATCGAGTTGTGGGGCACGGGAACGCCGCTGCGCGAATTCATGCATGTCGACGATTGCGCCGACGCGCTGGTCTTCCTGATGAAGCATTATACCGGCGAGGGCCATGTCAATGTCGGAACGGGAAGCGATCTCGCCATTTACGACCTGGCGAAACTGGTATGCTCCGTCATCGGCTATGAGGGCGAGATCACTCTCGACCGGTCGAAGCCCGACGGGACGCCGCGCAAGCTGATGTCGAGCGACAAGCTGCGGTCGATGGGCTGGACGCCGAAAATCGCGCTGGAAGACGGGATCGCCCGCGTCTACCGCGATTTCCTCGCCGAATACGCCACTCCGACTTAAGCCGTCGCCTCGAGGTTCAGCGAGACGAGCGTGCCGTTTTCCTTGTCCATGTGCGGCAGATAGGCCTGGCTGTAGTCGTCGACATGGGCGTGATCGGTGGTGCGCCAGTCCCAGCGGGCGACGGAGGCGAACCCCGCCTCCTTCAGCGCCGCCGTCAGCGTCGGCTCGTCGAAGACGATCTTGTGGAAATCGTATTCGTCGCGCTGTCCGCCCATCATCAGGCCGGCGATCGTCGGCAGGTCGACCTTGCCCGCGCAGTAGAGCCGCGCGCAGGCGCCGAAGTCGGGCACGGCGATGCGCAAGGTGCCGCCGGGGCGCAGGACGCGGCGCCATTCGCGCAGCACGGCCATGTGTTCCTTGCGGCCGAAATGCTCCAGCACGTGGCAGGCATAGATGTGGCCGGCCGCGCTGTCGGGAATGAAACCGAGATCCTCGACAGGGCCGACATGGTCAACATGGTCGTAAGCCAGCGCGTCAACATGGTAGTAGCCCGGGAAATTCTTCACGCCGCAGCCGAGATGCAGTTTCTCGTAGGGCGTTGCCGATGCGTCGATCGAGGCTGACATTTTTGCACTCCGTCTGAATTATGCCGGCTACCCGAAGACGGACCAAGTCGGTCCTATTTCCGGCTGCACACGACCATCTGCGTGCCTTGGGCGCGGTTCGTGATGACGCTGTCCTCGACCTTGAACCACCTTCCGACGTATTCGGCGAACTCTTCGGAGTTCCACTCGCGGCAATGCGCCTTGTTCTGGGGCGGGCCGCGATGGCCGACGCCGCGAACGATGTCCCTGTCGGGCGTCGACAGGAAAAGCCGGTCGAAATCGATCGCGGCCATGAAACGCATCAGCATGTCTGGATCGGGAATATGCTCCACCACGTCGGCGCAGACCATGACGTCGCATTTCTCGTTCGGCGTCGCGCCGAGGTCACTCACCCGCCATTCGCGATCCGAGTAGGCCTGCCTGAGGAATTCCACCGTCTGCCGGACGTCGAAACCGACCGTGTCGAAGTCGGAAAAGAACTTCATCAGCTTGAAGCCGGAACCGCAGCCTATGTCGAAGACCCGTGAGCCGCCGCTTACCTGCAGATAATCGAAGGCCGCCTGATAGACCTCGTTCTGGAACTCGTCCTTGTTCGGGGTATCGTCAAAATGCCGGTTGTGCAGCCGGTGCTTGTAGCCCGCCGGAATGCAGTATTTCGCGGTGCTTTCCGCCGGGATAACCAACCTTTCGGCCTTTCGCCCCAGCCGCAAGGCTCCGCGCTGAACGAAGCTGAGATTTCTGATGGGCCTGAGAATAGCTGGCATGCGTCCGCTTTCATTCGCTTGTGGGGCCGGCCCTTATAGGATTGCCTTCCGACGCTTTTCAAGCGCGATTGCCGACAGGGCCGCCGGGGGCGCGATTCCGCTCACGGCCTGCGCAGCAGATAGAAGTCGACATGCTCGGCCGGACGCCCTCCCGGACCGTCGCGCACGACGCTCGACAGGAACCGCGCCTCGATCCCGAGGACAGGAAGGGTTTCCTTCGGATCTACGCCGATCGGGCCGCGCGACACGTAGAGGGCCGGGCCGTCGATCTCGTCCGGTGCGGACAGCGGCATGAAGGTGAAATGGTCGAGACCGGCGAGCGGCATCATGGTCAGGTCATGCCCGCCGAAACGCGCATAGCTGGCGAGCAGGGACATGAATGCGTAGTCGTTCACGAAGGCGACAGTCGCGCCGTTTTCCGCCGCCACGGCGGCCATTTCTCCGGTCACTTCCGGCCATCCGGCCATGTCGTCGGTCGGCAGTTTCGCCGGGATCGTGAACGGCGCCAGGGCGACCTGGACGAAAAGGGCCAGGACGAGGAGAAAGGCGAGCGGCGCCTGCCAGCGGCGCAACCAGAACCAGAAGGCCCGCAGGCGGCCGTCTGCGGGCGCCCAATGGACGGCGGCCCAGGCGCCGAGCAATGCCAACTGACCGAACAGCGGCAGCGTCCAGTTGCCCTGAACGCGAGAATGGAAACTGTGCCAGGCGAAATACAGGATCGCCGGCGCGGCCGTCAGGACCAGCAGGCCGACGGCGGGGTCGTCGCGGCGGCCACGGCGCAGAAACAGGACGCCACCGGCAACAACCATCAGGAACAGGCCGGGCCAGAAAATGCCGAACTGCGAAGCAACGAACTCCGGGAAATACCGCGCCATGCGGCTGAACCCCGGCGCGGCTTCGGCGGCTCGCCCGAGCTGGAACTGCAGCGAGGCGAAATCGTGGTCGATGTTCCAGTGCAGGACCGGCCAGAACAGGGCGAGCGCGATGACGCCGCCCGCATAGAGCTGCCAGGAGCGCAGCCAGATCCGGTTTCGCCGGTACGCGAGAAGCCAGAGCACGATCCCTGCCCCGAGGAAGAAGCCGGTATATTTCGCATCAAGTCCGAGACCGGCGAACAGGCCGAAGGCGAGCCACCAGTTGGCATTTCCGCCACGATTGAGTTCCGCCGCCGCCCAGATCGCCAGAACCCAGAACAGAATCGAAGGCGCGTCCGGCGTTATCAGCAGCAATCCAACCGTTGCGCCGAGCGAGAGGGAGAACCACAGCGCGCCAAGCGCGGCGACCGTCCTGTCGACGAAGAGCGCGATGCCCGTGCGCCAGACCGCGAGCGCGCAGACGGCCGTCGCCATGATCGCCATCAGCCGCGAGGCAAAGGCAGTCTGACCGAGCAGCATGTGCCCGGCCTTGATGAACCAGACGACCGCCGGCGGGTGGTCGTAGTAGCCGGCCTGCAGCGGATACAGGGACCAGAGGGTGTAATAGGCTTCGTCGCCGATCAATCCGGCCTTCCAGCCGACCGCCAGCTTGGCGGCCAGAAGGACGGCGATCACCGCGACGACCGCGCGCGGCGACGTCCACGGGATCGTCTCTCGCTCAGCGGATGGGGATGACGGGTTTTCGATCATGGCCAATACGCGACAGCGCGCTCAAAGCGCGACCAGGCCTTCGTCCTTGACCTTTCGGATCGTCAGCGCAGAGCGGACGGTGTCGACGTTTTCCGTCGTGGTCAATTCCTCGAGCACGAAAGTCTGGAAGGTCTTGAAGTCCGGAGCTACGCAGTGGAGCAGGAAATCGCTTTCGCCGGACACCATCCAGGCCTCGCGCACCAGCGGCCAACCCTCCGTCAGGGCGGCAAAGGCCTTGAGTTCGGCGTCGGACTGATGATGCAGCCCGACAAGGCAGAAAGCGACGATCTCCTTGCCAAGCCTGCCGGCGTCGAGGATGGCGCGGTAGCCGGAAATCACGCCGGTCTCCTCCAGCCGGCGCACGCGGCGCAGGCAGGGCGGCGCGGATATGCCGACACGGCTGGCAAGCTCGACATTCGTCATTCGACCGTCCTCCTGCAGTTCGCGGAGGATGGCGAGATCGATTGAATCAAGGTCAAGGCTGTCCGTCATGTGCAAGAACTATTGCGTGACGTTCGCAGCCGCAACAAAAATGGCGGCACAGGGGGCACAAGACCGCACTGCGCAGTGGGCATCGCCGCCGCGGACTTGCGGGGCACCCGCTCCAGACCTTAGATAACGTCAACACATTCGTGGCGCGGCGCGTCCATTCCCAAAACATTTCGAGGTTTGCCATGAGTAACGCCAAACACAGTCCTGTCCTGATCATCGGCTCCGGTCCGGCCGGCTACACGGCCGCCATCTATGCGGCGCGCGCCATGCTGACGCCCGTGCTCGTCGCCGGCATGGAACAGGGCGGCCAGCTGATGATTACCACCGACGTCGAGAACTATCCCGGTTTCGCCGAGCCTATCATGGGCCCGGCGCTGATGGAGCAGATGCTGGAGCAGGCGAAGAACGTCGGCACCGAGGTCATCAACGACGTCATCACCGAGGTCGATCTGGACTCGCGCCCGTTCAAGGCGGTCGGCGACAGCGGCGCCGTCTACACGGCCGACGCGCTGATCATCGCCACCGGGGCCCAGGCGAAATGGCTCGGCATCGAGACCGAGAAGACCTATATGGGTTACGGCGTCTCGGCCTGCGCGACCTGCGACGGTTTCTTCTACCGGGGCAAGGACGTGATCGTGGTCGGCGGCGGCAATTCGGCCGTCGAGGAGGCGCTCTACCTGTCCCACATCGCCAAGACGGTGACTCTGGTGCACCGGCGCGACGAACTGCGGTCGGAAAAGATCCTGCGTGAGCGCCTGTTCGCCCGCGACAACGTGAAATTCATGTGGGACACGGTGATCGACGAGATCGTCGGCGCAAAGTCCAATCCGGCGCTGCCGGCGGCGGTCAACGGCGTGAAGCTGAAGAACGTCAAGACCGGCGAGATCACGGAGATGCCGATCGACGGCATCTTCGTCGCCATCGGCCACGCGCCGGCGGTATCGCTGTTTACCGGCAAGCTGAAGCAGAAGCCGAACGGCTACCTGTGGACCGCGCCCGATTCCACGGCGACCAACATCCCCGGCGTCTATGCCGCCGGCGACGTCACCGACGACATCTACAGACAGGCGGTCACCGCAGCGGGCATGGGCTGCATGGCGGCGCTGGAAGTGGAGAAATATCTTGCCGCGCAACAGGCGGAGCTACAGGCCGCCGAATAAGGCGGCCTCCGAGGGGGAGACCAGGCCGATGCCGCTCGATTGGGACAAATTGCGTGTCTTTCACGCCGCGGCGGAGGCCGGCTCGTTCACTCATGCCGGCGAAGCGCTGCACATGTCGCAATCGGCGGTCAGCCGCCAGGTTTCGGCGCTGGAACACGAGGTCGGCGTGGCGCTGTTCAACCGGCATGCGCGCGGGCTGGTGCTGACGGAACAGGGCGAACTGCTGTTCCGCACCGCCAACGACGTCTTCGTCAAGCTGGAGACGGTCAAGGCGCAGCTGTCGGAATCGACGGAGCGCCCCTCCGGGCAGCTGCGCGTAACGACGACGGTCGGCCTCGGCTCCGGCTGGCTGACCTATCGCGTACAGGATTTCCTCGAACTCTATCCCGACATCCAGTTGCACCTGATGCTGTCGAACGAGGAACTCGACCTCAACATGCGCCAGGCGGATTGCGCCATCCGCCTGCGCGCGCCGCAGCAACCGGACCTCATCCAGCGCAAGCTGTTCACGGTGCATTTCCACGTCTACGCGTCGCCAGGCTATCTCAACAAGCACGGGCGGCCGGAAAAGCCCGAGGATCTCGACCATCACCGTATCATCGGGTTCGGCGAACCGGCGCCCGCCTACCTGATGGAAATGCGCTCGTTCCTGACGCTCGGCCGCCCGGAAGGCGATCCGCGCACGCCGATCCTGGAGATCAACTCCATCATGTCGATCAAGCGCGCGGTCCAGCGCGGTATCGGCATCGCCATGTTGCCGGACTATGCCGTGGAGCCTGATGCGGGGCTGGTTCAGCTGCTTGGCAAGGTCGAGTTGCCGACCTTCGACACATTCTTCGTATACCCGGAAGCGATGCGCAACAGCGCGAAGCTTCAGGCTTTCCGGGATTTTTTGATTTCCAAGGCGAGAAGCTGGGAATATTGATATTGCCCGTGCATACATGAGCTATGCGTTTTTTGCATGGGTGCAATGCACAATAGTTTATTGAAATTTAACCAGACGATCAGCATATTCAGAACATCAAGAACACGCCGCATCCTCCTCCCGCGGCCTTGTTCGAGATTTCGAATGTGAAGGCTATCCTCCTCCCAGCCTTCCCATGACAGAGACCGGGCCGCTATCCTCCTCCCAGCGCGCCCGGTCTTTTTTTCTTTTCCGCTCCCGGTTTCCCCTATCCCGACGCCCGGCCCGCCGCGGCCGCCTTGATCATGTCGGCCGTTTTCTCGGCGATCATGATCGTGGGCGCATTCGTGTTGCCGCCGATCAGCGTCGGCATCACAGAGGCGTCGACGACGCGCAGGCCCTCAAGCCCGCGCACGCGCAACCGGCGATCGACGACGGCCATGTCGTCGATGCCCATCCTGCAGGTGCCAACCGGGTGATAGACAGTGTCGGCGCGGTTGCGGATGTGCCGCATCAACTCGTCGTCGCCGATCACCCCTTCCATATAGACCTCGCGCCGCCGGAACGGCTTCAACGCCGGCGCGTCCATGATGCGCCGCGTGATCTTCGCACCCTTCAGCAGCAGTTCGGCATCGCGCTCGTCGGACAGGAAGCCCGGATCGATCAGCGGCGCGGCGGCCGGATCCGGGCTCGCCAGCGTCACGTCGCCGCGCGAATGGGGCCTCAGCACGCAGACATGGCAGGAGTATCCGTAGCCCATGTGCAGCTTGCGCGAATGGTCGTCGACCAGCGCGGGGACGAAATGCAGCTGAAGGTCGGGCCGCTCGATCGCCGGATCGGATTTCAGGAACGCGCCACCCTCGGCGCCCGGCGAAGCGATCAGCCCCGATCCGTCGCGGCGCCAGCGCAGGATCTCGCGGATGAGCTTCACCGCGCCGACCGCGCCGATGCCGACGCTGTCGGTGTCGTTCGTCTTGTATGTCAGGATGAAGTCGATGTGGTCCTGAAGGTTCTTGCCGACACCAGGCAGATCGTGACGGACCTCGATCCCCTTCGCCTTCAGTTCCCCCGCCGGGCCGACACCGGAGAGCAGCAACAGCTGCGGCGAATTGAACGCACCGCCGCACAGGATCACCTCGCGCCGCGCTGTCACCGTCTCCTCGCGGCCGCCCCGGCGGACAGACAGACCGGTCGCGCGTCTTCCCTCGAACAGGACCTTCGTCGCCAGCGCACGGGTGAGCACGGTCAGGTTCGAGCGGTTCATCACCGGATGCAGATAGGCCGCCGCCGCCGAACAGCGCTCGCCTTCGCGCCCTTCACCATGGAACTGCGTCACCTGGTAGAGGCCCGCGCCTTCCTGGTCCGGGCCGTTGAAATCACCATTGGCGCGGATCTGCGTCTGCGTGCAGGCCTCGACGAAGGCCCTTGTGATCGGGCGCGGCGTGTTCTGCTCGGAGACATGCAGCGGCCCTGCATCGCCGTGCAGGGCGTTCGCACCGCGCTCGTTGCGCTCGGATTTCAGGAACCAGGGCAACACGTCCTTCCAGGCCCAGCCGTCGCAGCCGGCCGCCGCCCAGTCGTCGTAATCGCCCGGATGGCCGCGCGTGTAGAGCATCGCGTTGATGGCGCTCGAGCCGCCAAGCGCCCGACCGCGTGGCTGGAAGCCCCGCCGGCCGTTCAGCCCCGGCTGCGGCACGGTCTGATACGCCCAGTTGTTGATCCGGCCGTAACCCGGCAACATGGCGACGATGCCCATCGGCGCGCGGATCAGCAGGTCCCTGCCATCGCCGCCGGCCTCCACCAGGCACACCGTCACGCGCGAATCCTCGCTCAGCCGCGCGGCCAACGTCGACCCGCCGGAGCCGCCTCCGGCGATCACATAATCGAATTCCATTACCCCCTCCCAGAGATGCGGACGGGATTGTTGACGCGTTCGCGAAGGACTGTCCATACCGATTTTCCCTGCCCGCGACGAAGCGCCACTGGAAATGGCAGGCGGCGCGGGCGATAGTGCCGTCGGGGCATGGGGGCATTTCCAGTGGTGTCGAGTTTGCGTGAGAAGCGTTATCGGCGGGTTGCCTTCGCGCTGTTGACGGCGTTGCCGCTCGCTTCCTGCGAGACGCCGCATGGCGGCGACGGCATCTATCCGAAGCCCCTGCGCAGCGTCGTCGTCGCGGGCGTCGCGGCCGGCGCGGCGATCAATCTGCGCGCCACGAACGGCAAGCCGGACGTCCGCCCGCTTTCGGCCGCGGCGTTCTCCGACGGCAGCCTGACCTGGCTCGGTCATTCCTCCTTCCTGGTGCGCGCGGGAGGCAAGATCATCCTTACCGATCCGATGTTCTCGACGCGGCCGGAACTGCCGGTGCTTGTCCGTCCGCACCGCATCGCGCCGCCGCCGCCGGGTCTCGACCGGCTCGACCGGCTCGACGCGGTGCTGATCAGCCATGTCGATCACGACCATCTCGACATCCGCACGCTGCGGGCGCTGTCGGCGAAGTTCCCCAGCGCGGTGCTGCTGGCGCCGATTGGCACGAGAGACCTGGTGGCGAAAAGCGGTTTTGCGCATGTCGAGGAATACGGCGTCGACGGCAGCCGGCGGCTCGGCGGCGTGAGGTTCACCGCCCTGCCCGCCCGCCACTACGGGCGGCGCGACATGGTGGGCCTCAACCGCCGTCTCGCAATCGGATGGGAAATCGCGGCGGCGGGCCGCAGGATCTATTTCTCCGGCGACACGGGCTATGGCCCCGAGTTCAAGGCGTTGCGCGCGCAACGCGGCGCCTATGATATCGCGCTGGTGCCGATCGGCGCCTATGCGCCGGAGCGGGTGTTCAACCATGTCCACGCGACGCCGGAGGAAGCGCTGGCGATCGCCGCCGATCTCGGCGCGCCCGTCGCCATCGGCCATCACTGGGGCACGTTCGCGTTCGGCACCGAAACTCCGCGCGAGGCGGAAGCGCGTTTCCTCGCGGCCCGCCAACCAGGAACGACGGCAAGGACGCTCGCCATCGGCGAGACCATCCGCATTCGCTGAGACGATACGGACTTCCGTTGCGTCAGGACTGTGTTAACATCGGCGCGACTGGGGATGCGACACCGAACAGGAGACCGCCGATGTTCGCCAAACCCCTTGGCCTGACTCTGTGCCTCAGCCTTTCCGCCCTCGTCCCCTCATCCGCCGCCGATCTCGCCTGCAACGGATTGCTGCAACCGGGGCAGAAAATGATCTGCGCCGGCTTCGAGCCGAACTGGGCGCTGGAACTCACCTGCAACGGCCAGATGTCGTCGGTCTTCGTCGACGCCTTTTCCGGCGCGGGCATTGCGCGCACGCCGGGCAGCGTGACGTTTTCGAGCCATAACCCCTGGACGCTTGCGACCGACCACCCGGTGACCGGCACGATCGTCTACACGCCGGCCGGCTGTACCGACGAGGGCGACAATGTGCACGACTTCACCTTCACCCCGACCGGCGCGCC
>JBAQHA010000024.1:0-2139 GCA_049288075.1 Oricola sp. | reverse complement strand
GCGCCGCGGCTGGCGCGTGCCTGCTCGACGTCGGTGCGGGTGCCCTCGCCCACGTCGAAACGCGCCTGTGCGGCGCGGACCTGCTCATCCAGGAAGGCCAGGTTGCGCTGGCGCAGTTCCGCGATCTGCCGGTTCTGGATCACGTCCATATAGGCCTGCGCAGTATCGAACAGCACGTTCTGTTCGGTGTTGCGAAGGTTTTCGCGCTCCGCGAGCACGCCGGAGGTTGCCGCGCGAATATTGTTATGGGTCTGGAAACCGTCGAAGATCGACTGGCTGATCTCGATGCCGAAACTTGAACTGGTATAGCCGGTCGAATCCGTTTCCCAGCTGTTCGTGATGCCGGCGGTCCCGGTCACGCGCGGGCGGTAGCCAGACCTGGCCAAAGCGACATTCTCGTCCTGAATTCGCACGCCGGCCCGCGACGAGTTCAATTCCGAATTGTTTTCGTAAGCCTTGGCCAGTGCGCCGAATATCGATTCGGCCGATGCTGACTGCGGCGCGAAGGCGACAGTGACGGCAAATGCCGCGGCGAAGAAAGGCTTATGCATCCATTCCGTCCTGAACATGCGTCGGCCAATCAGCTTATTGACCATAGGTTTTTTATGTATAGCGCCGCTTCGGGGCAATACCCGTTTGGAAAGTAATTGACGGGTGTTGCCGACCGGCAACCATTCTCCCGTCTAGAGCGCGAACTCGGCTTCCGTCTCGAATCCCGGCAAAGGCTTGACGCTCAGATTGAACGCCTTGCGCCCGGAAACGAAATCGCCGTTCTTCACGTAGAGTGTGGCGAATCCGCTCGGGCCATGCCCCTCGACGGCGACCAGCCGCCCGCCATCCTTCAACTGGCCGAAAAGCGCGTCCGGGATCTGGTCCACCGCGCCGCCGACGAAAATCACGTCATAGGGTCCCTCGCCGGCATAGCCGGCGGTAAACGGTCCGCTGACGACTGCGACATTGTCGAACCCGTTTTCTACCAGGATATCCGTTGCGCGCGACGCGAGTTCCTCATCCGCCTCAAGCGCGATCACCGCGCTGCCCAGCTTCGAGAGCACAGCAGACGAATAGCCTGCGCCGCATCCGATATCGAGAATGAGGTCCGTCGGATTGATGTCGGCGAGTTGGACCAGACGCGCGAAGGGCGACGGCTCCATCATGTAGCGTCGAATGCCCGCCGCGCCGCCCGAAATCTCGATGTCGTCGTCGAGATAGGCGAAGGGTTTGCGACGATCGTCCACGAAGGCTTCCCGCGGCACGGAAAGAAGTGCGTCGAGAAGGCGCAGATTGGTGACGTCGGTCGTACGGATCTGACTGTCGACCATTGCCCGGCGCAGTTCTTCGAAATTATGCCCCATGGCTATCGATCCGCTTCCGTTGTTCCGCATTTCAATCGCGACAACGAACCCTGGAAGTGTGGAGGCCTCGCCCGGAATCGAACCGGGGTGCAAGGATTTGCAGTCCTCTGCGTAACCACTCCGCCACGAGGCCATCCCGGGTCGTTGTGTATGGCGCGGGTGTTAACAGAGGGTTTTTAAACCGGCAAGCGTCATCGCTTTATACGCCACGATTTTCTTGCGATGCTTCCGTCCTCGCCATCGGCGACTGAGGCCGTTGTCCGGCAGCAGCCCCTGTCATCTTCGGTGGTCGTGCTTCTCTTTGCGTCGGTGCCAGCGCAGGACCAGCTTGCGCCTCCAGCGTCGCACGCGCGGAATGTCCTGAGACAGCACCAGCAGGCCGAGAGGAAGCATCCAGAAACCGACGACCGGCAGAAAACCGACAGCGCCGCCGACAACGAGCGTCGAGCCGAGCGCGATGCGCCCGACGCGCGAATTGGGTACGGGCATCGTGCGGTTCAGGACCCGGATCGTGTTCCTTGTCTTGAAGCGCGGTACGCTCGTTATGTCGCCGTTGTCATCCGCCATGCGATGTTCCGTGGATCGCCTTGCAGATAAGACGCCGGGCTCCTGTTTGCCACCCGGTCATGACGCTTTCGCGGCATCCGCTCCGGCCACGGGAAAACGGCAGTCAAAAAAGTTTCATTCTCGCCTTGGCAAATCGGAACGACCTTTGATATACGCACGCCAGCTTGAGGGCTATTCCCCGGTAGCTCAGCGGTAGAGCAACCGGCTGTTAACCGGT
>JBAQHA010000023.1:0-21259 GCA_049288075.1 Oricola sp. | reverse complement strand
ACCCTCGGCATCGACATCGAAATCGACGATTTCGGCACCGGTTACGCCTCGATCGTCAGCCTCATCCACCTTCACCCGACCCGGCTGAAGATCGACCGCCAACTGATCACCCCCATCGTCGGCTCCGCCAGCCAGCGCCGACTCGTCGCCTCGATCATCGATATCGGCCAGTCGCTCGGCATCAAGGTCGTGGCCGAAGGCGTCGAGACCATGGAGCACGCGGCCATTCTGCGCGACCTCGGCTGCGACGCCCTGCAGGGCTACGCCTTCGCCCGGCCGATGCCATCGGACCAGCTGATGGACTTCGTCCGCGAGGAACGCTGGCGCAAGGTTGCGTGACGAGGGCAGGGTCCCCGCCGTTGATAGTTACAAACGAAACTAATACTCTTCGGGTCAAACGATCGCATGTGACGAGGAGGCCCCCATGCTCGACACCGTCAAGGACGACCTGAAGAACTCGGCTGCGAAAGCCAACGAACTCAAATACATGCCCGGTTTCGGCAATGATTTCGAGACCGAGGCGCTGCCCGGCGCGCTGCCGCAGGGCATGAACTCGCCCCAGAAATGCAATTACGGGCTCTACGGCGAGCAGCTCTCCGGCACGGCGTTCACCGCGCCGAGCCACCAGAACGAGCGCACCTGGTGCTACCGCATCCGCCCGTCGGTGAAGCATTCCGGCCGCTACGCGAAGATCGCCCTGCCGTACTGGAAGTCCGCGCCAAACGTCGATCCGGACGTCATCTCGCTCGGCCAGTATCGCTGGGACCCGGTGCCGCACACCGACGAACCGCTCACTTGGCTGACCGGAATGCGCACCATGACGACGGCCGGCGATGTCAACACCCAGGTCGGCATGGCGACGCATATCTATCTTGTCACCGAGTCTATGGTTGACGAGTATTTCTATTCCGCCGACTCAGAGATCCTGATCGTGCCGCAGGAAGGCCGCCTGCGCTTCTGCACAGAGCTCGGCGTGATCGAGCTGGAACCGAAGGAGATCGCCATCATCCCGCGCGGCATGGTCTACCGCGTCGAGCTGATCGACGGGCCGGCGCGCGGCTTCGTCTGCGAGAATTACGGCCAGAAGTTCGAGCTGCCGGGCAGGGGGCCGATCGGCGCCAACTGCATGGCCAACCGCCGCGACTTCAAGACGCCGGTCGCGGCTTTCGAGGACCGCGACGCGCCCTCGACGCTGACCATCAAGTGGTGCGGCCAGTTCCACGCCACGAAGATCGGCCATTCGCCGCTCGACGTCGTCGCCTGGCACGGCAATTACGCGCCGGTGAAATACGACCTGCGCAATTACTGCCCGATCGGCTCGATCCTGTTCGACCATCCCGATCCGTCGATCTTCACGGTGCTGACGGCGCCGTCGGGCGTGCCGGGCACGGCGAATATCGACTTCGTTCTGTTCCGCGAGCGCTGGATGGTGATGGAGGACACGTTCCGCCCGCCCTGGTACCACAAGAACATCATGAGCGAACTGATGGGCAACATCTACGGCCAATACGACGCCAAGCCGCAGGGCTTCGTGCCGGGCGGCATGAGCCTGCACAACATGATGCTGCCGCACGGGCCGGATCGCGAGGCCTTCGACAAGGCGTCGAACGCCGACCTGAAGCCCGAGAAGCTCGACAACACGATGAGCTTCATGTTCGAGACCCGCTTCCCGCAACACCTGACAGCCTTCGCCGCGAAGGAAGCGCCGCTGCAGGACGATTACATCGACTGCTGGGAAACGCTCGAAAAGAAGTTCGACGGCACGCCGGGGAAGAAGTAGGGATCGGCCGAACCGATTCCGGTAACGCGGCCAAGGCATTGAAAAGACTTGCGGCGGGCGGGCGCGAAAATGTCCACCCGTTTTGCCGTTCCGGCGGCAACGCCGGCGCCTCATCACATTCGTTTGAACCCCGGTGCAAAGATTCCGGCGCATGATAAACTCTGCCTTCCGCAAGGGAGGGTCCATACATGAGTGCAAGCGGCGTTACGGTTCTTCTCGGTACCACCAAAGGCGTTTTTCTGGTCTCCGGTGACGAAGACCGCGAGGGATGGGCGGTCAAGGGTCCGTTCTGCGACGGATGGCCGATCAATCACGTCATTGGCGACGCGGAAACCGGGACGATTTGGGCCGGCGGCGGCGGCGACTGGCATGGCGCGGGTGTCTGGCGCTCCGACGACGGCGGCGACACCTGGGAGGTCGCCAAGCTCACCAAGGGCGAGATGGACGGATGGGCGGCCAACGATCCGGGCTTCGCCGCCATGATCGGCTGGACCGACACGCCGCCGCCCTTCGAGGATCAGTTCTCGCAGATCTGGTCGCTGCATCATGCCCACGGCACGCTCTATGCCGGCGCCAAGCCGGCCCGGTTCCTTGCCAGCAAGGATGGCGGCCGGACCTGGGAGCATCTGGAGGGACTCGCCAATCACCCCTCCGCGGACATCTGGAACCCCGGCGGGGCCGGCCTTGTGCTGCACACGATCGTCTCCGATCCTTCCGATCCGCAAAAGCTGTGGATCGGAATCTCGGCGGCCGGCGTGTTCGCATCGGAGGATGGCGGCAAGACTTGGGAGCGCCGCAACCGCCTGTCCAATATCGGCGCCTGCGCCGACCATCACCATCCGGCCGGCCCGAGCGACGGCGAAATCGGGCATTGCGTTCACAACATGACGCGCGCGCCGGGCAATGGCGATCTGCTCTACCAGCAGAACCATCACGGCGTCTGGCGCTCGGCCGATGGCGGACGGAGTTGGGACGACATCACGGCGGGCCTCCCGTCGACCTTCGGCTTCCCGATCCGCGTCCATCCGCGCGATCCCGAGACGATCTTCACCGTGCCGCTCAATGGCGACATGGCGGGTCGCTTCCCGCCCGATGCGGCCGCGGCCGTGTGGCGGTCGCGCGATGGCGGCCAGACATGGCAGGACATGCGGGAGGGCCTGCCGCAGGAAGCCTGCTACTTCACCGTGCTGCGCCAGGCGATGGGCGGCGACCGGCGCGACCCCGCGGGCATCTATTTCGGAACCAATTCCGGCTCCGTCTTCGGTTCGACGGACGAGGGCGACAGCTGGCGGGAAATCGCCCGGCACCTTCCGACGATCCTGTCGGTGGAGGTTATGGATCGCGTTTGAGCCGCGGCGCTGATCCTCATTACTCCACCGGATACCAGTACTGCGCCGCCGTCGCGCCGCGCTTGATGACGACGAAGTTGTTGGCAAACACCCGGTAGGGGGCGCTCCATTCGCCGTCGGGCCACTGGATGCGGATCTCGGCGCGTTCGGCGGTGCCGGTGCCGACATGGACGAAGCCAGCCGAGCCGGAGGCGTGGCCGCCGCCGACATGGACCTTGCGGGTGCGCGTCTCGTTGCCGGATTTCACCGTGACGGTCGCTCCGACGGCGTCGCGGTTGACGCCGTCCTGCTTCAATTCGATCTCCAGCCAGTTGCCCATCGGGCGCGCGCCGGCCGGCGAATGTCCGCCGGCGTTGCGGAACAGGCTCACCGGGGCCTCGCGGTTGACGACGGCGAGGTCGAGCATGCCGTCCATGTTGAAATCAGCCACCGCCGCGCCTCTGCCGCGCCGGGGCAATGCGATACCAGCCTGCTCGCCGGCTTCCACGAAGCCGCCGCCGGCCTTGCCGAGCAGCATGTTGTCGGGATCGTAGGCGGCGAAATCCGGCATCTGTTGTACATTGCCCTTGGCGATGAACAGGTCGAGCCTGCCGTCATTGTTGAAATCGGCGAACTCCGCGTGCCAGCCGGTCGAGGGCTTCAGGTCGTCGCCGGTATAGGGACGTTGCGCGGTCGCGCCGTTGTCATAGGCGATGTCGCGATAGACCGGCCGGTCGGGCTCGGCTTCGTCGTCGAGCGTCTGCAACATGGTGTCGCCCATCGATGTGAGCGCGTATTCCGGCAGGCCGTCATTGTCGAGGTCGGCCTCGGCGATGCCCATGCCCCAGATCTGAACCGGGCGCCAGCCGTCGGAGGATCGGTACGGGCGGGGCGGCTTGCCGGGCGAGACGCGCCAGAGCTGCTCCTGGCCGTCGCGGTAGTATTGCCGGTCGTTGGCCATCCGCAGCGCCGGTTCGCCGGAATGGTTCCAGTCGGTGAAGATCATCGACAGGGCGCAGAATCCCGGAGAAAGCGTCTGCTGTTCCGAATAGTCGGGATCCGGCTTGCTCGCCGCCGGGCGCATCAGCACATTGTCGTGGCAGGTGCCCCATGGCGAGCCCGGCGCGGAGCGGTCGACATAATTGCCGAAGGCGAGCGTCGGGAAGGGCAGGTCCGGCTCGAAGGTCGCGGCGAAGGCCGTCGTCCAGGCGCGACCGCCGTCCAGGGAGAACAGCCGATTGGCCTCGGTGAAGGTGCAGTCCGGCCCGCCCTTGAGGATGACGTTCTCGCCGACCCGCAGTTCGACGAGATCGCGCATTCCGTCATTGTCCACGTCGAGGGCGTAGAGTCCGGTCACATGGCCGCGCGCATTCTCGGGCAGGGCGTCCGTCTTCTCCTCGAAACGCAACTCGCCGCCGATAGCGCTGCGGTTTACGTAGACGCTCGCCGGGCTGGTGCCGCCGGCGACCGCGAGGTCGGGGAGGCGGTCGCCGTTGCAGTCGAAAGCGGCGACGCCGCCGCCGACGAAATATTCCCACGGGCCGGTATATTGCTGGTCGATGCCGGCGGCGTGCGCCTCCTCGACCATCTCGGGAACGTCCATGGCCAGGTCGGCGGGGACTTCCTCGGCGCCGAGCGGCGCGGCGAAAGCCACGAGGGAAGCGAGGGAGACGGCGAAAAGGCGGGTCATGGTTCGATCACCAGCGTCTTGAGGAAGGCGATCAACGCGCCGCGCCCGGAGTCGTCCAGCCCGACATAGCTGTCGCGCGAGGCGCGCGCCTCGCCGCCATGTGCCCGGATCACGCCGTCGAGCGTCGTGAAGTCGCCACGATGGCCATAGGGGGCGGTCGACGCGATGCCCCAGAGTTCGGTGGTCTGGAACTGGTTGCGCTCGACAAAGCGCTGCGCCAGCAATTCGTTGCCGAGATCGGCGACCTGCCGGTCGGTGATGACATGTCGCTTCAGGTCGCCGAAGGAGGGCACCAGCCATTCGCCGTTTTCGTTCCTTGCGAGCCGTTTCGCCCAGTCCATCAGACCTAGATCATAGACCGCGCCGGCTATCTCGCCGCCGCGCAACGTACCGGCGGCGTCGAACGGGCCGGGGTCGGAGAATTCCAGGCTCTTGAGCGGCAGGGCGCGAACATGGCAGGAATTGCAGCCGATCGCGTCGAACACGCCGCTGCCCGTCGCCGCCGCCTCCCGCCAGGCCGGATCGTCGGGCTGCATGACCGTCGGCGGAGGCAGGGTGGCCTGCCAGGCGACGACGGCGGAGATGTCGCCATCTGTCAGTTCGTCGGCGTGGCCGTCCTCGTCGAAATCGGTCTCGCCGGTCCAGCGAGACCCGAAGCGTTCGGTTGCCTGCATGCCGTGATGCTGGTTCATCGCGTTGACCGAGAACTGGCGCAGCGACGTCATCACGCCCTTCTGGGAGAAGGGGCGGACGACGAGATCGGTATCGACGCCCTCGATCTCGTGAATATCGAGGATGCCGTCCGGCATCGCGGTGATCTTGCCGAACTCGACGCCCTTGGTCGTCAACACGGCCGTCACCGGCTCGCCTTTGGCGCGCGCGTCGTGCAGCGCCGCGTCGCGGATGGCGCGCAGGTCGGCGGTCATTTCGCGCGCCAGGAGTTCCACGAGTCCCGCGCCCATCAAGTGGTTGGTGTTGCGCTCGTTGGAGAATTGCGGATCGACGGTGTCGAAATCGACGTTCGTGAAGCCCTCGGTGACGAAGACGTTGACCGAAAAATCGCCCGCGCCGCCCATCTTCGGTTCGCGGTGACAGCTCGAACAGGAATTGGCATCCATGCCGGCAATGCGCTGGAAGGTGTTGTCCGCCGGGCGCTTGCGCTTGGTCGGGATGATCGCCTGCGTCGCCATGGCGCGGCCGGCACCGTCGAGATCGGTGAACTTCGCGCCGAACAGCCTCTCGCCATGCGCGGTCAGCGCCTCGATCGCCTCGCGGTCGAGGGTGCCGGAGAGTGTCGACTGGTCGAGATGACCGACGACCGCTCGCTCGGCCCAGGGCGCGTCATTTGGAGCGTCTTCTGCCGCGGCCGGCAGCGGCGCGGCGGCGCAAAGCAACAGGATGGCTACGGCCCGCAATCGCTTGCTCATGGTTCAGATCCTCCCGAATTCGCTGACCTTGTCGGCCTGGGCGGCGTCGATCTCCGACAACGCGCCAATGCCGCAACCTTCCAGCACCAGCGGCATTTCGTCCAGATAGATGTCGATCGGAACATCCTTGGCGGCGGCCGCATTGGAGTTTGCGAGGGCCTCGCGCAGCGCCGGCTCCATCATGTCGAAGGCGATCGCACCGTGTCCCACGATGACGATGGGGAAGGGGTCGACCAGGGCATAGATGCCCGCCAGCCCCGATCCGAGCGCCCGTCCGGCGAGTGCGAATGTCTCGCGGGCGAGTTCGTCGCCTTCGCGGGCGGCGCTGGCGATGCGTGCGATTTCGCCGGGTTCGATGCGGCGCGCGGGTTCCGCGTCGACCGGTTGTCCGCTGAAGCGGCGCACGATGGCATAGTCGCCGGCGTTGGCCTCGATGCAGCCTTTCGCGCCGCAGCGGCAGAGCGCGCCCTCCAGTTCGTGCAGCATGTGGCCGAATTCCGTGCCGGAGGACTGGGTGCCGTTTATGATCTGGCCGCGCAGGAACAGCCCCATGCCGACGCCGTGGGCGAGCAGGATGGCGGCGAAGTTGTGGCTGTAGCGCTCCGGATCGCGCCAGTTGAGCGCCCTGGCGATGAGGTCGCAGTCGTTGGCCAGCCGGACGGGGGCGCCGAATTCCTCATGCAGCCAGAGCGCGATGGGAATGTCGGTCAGCGGCGTCATCGGCGAGCGCAGGATCTGCGTCCCGCCGATATCCGTCGTGCCCTGCACGCCGACGGCGATACGGGCCAGTTGGCCGGACGGCAGGCCGGTCGACTCCCAGGTCTGGCGGATTTCAGAAATCAGGGTGGCGCGGAATTCCTCGAGAGTGACGTTCGACAGGTCGAGGTCGAATTTCTGCTGAGCGATTTCCACGCCCGAATAGTCGACCACGGAGACATGGACGACGCCGATCTTGAGGATGATCAGGACGGCATGACGGAATTGCGGATTGACCGAAAGGTCGACGCTCGGGCGTCCGCGGCCGGCGCTGACGCCGTTCTCGTTGCCGCGAGCGATCAGCACGCCCTCGGCGATGAGGTCATTGGAAATGGTCGAGACCGTCGCCGGGCTGAGCGCGGCCGACTGCGCGATCTCGCCGCGGCTGATAGCGCGCTTGCGCCGAACGATCTCGATGATGCGCAGCCGGTTGCGTCTTCGCATGTCGTCGGAGCGAAGTACCACTGTCATGATCCCGGCCGCCTCCTCACGTTCCGGGTGCGATGCATAAATTTCTTTTGCATCGCAACAAGTTGTCACAATAGGGTTTCATGTTGACATGCAAGCTCTTTTGAGTCACGATTTTTTTTGAGGCTCGAATTAAAGAGCTTCGAGGCGGGGCTGGCGGTAATTGCCGGTCCCGTTCAGAAGTCACATTTTTGTGCACCGGGAGGATTACATGAAAAAGTTTGCAAGCGCGCTTCTCGCAGGCGTGGTGTTGTCTGTGGCTCTGTCCGGAGCCGCATTGGCCGAAGGCAAGAAGATCGGTGTTTCCTGGTCGAACTTCCAGGAAGAGCGCTGGAAGACCGACGAAGCGGCAATGAAGGCGGCCATCGAGGCGGCCGGCGACACCTATGTGTCGACCGACGCCCAGTCGTCCGCCGCCAAGCAGCTTTCGGATGTCGAAAGCCTGATGGCACAGGGCGTCAATGCGCTCATCGTTCTCGCGCAGGACACCCAGGCGGTCATTCCGGCCGTTCAGGCGGCCGCCGACGAGAACATTCCGGTCATCGCCTATGACCGTCTGATCGAAGACAGCCGCGCCTTCTACCTGACCTTCGACAACGTCGAGGTCGGCCGCATGCAGGCTCGCGCCGTTCTCGCCGCTGCCCCGAAGGGCAACTACGTGATGATCAAGGGTTCGCCCACCGATCCGAACGCGGACTTCCTTCGCGGCGGCCAGCAGGAAATCCTGCAGGCAGGCATCGACGCCGGTGACATCAAGATCGTCGGCGAGGCCTATACCGACGGCTGGCTTCCGGCCAACGCCCAGCGCAACATGGAACAGATCCTGACGGCAGCCGACAACAAGGTCGATGCTGTGGTCGCTTCCAATGACGGCACCGCCGGCGGCGTCGTCGCGGCGCTGACCGCGCAGGGCATGGACGGCATCCCCGTCTCGGGCCAGGACGGCGACCATGCCGCTCTGAACCGCGTCGCCAAGGGCACGCAGACCGTGTCCGTCTGGAAGGACGCACGCGCGCTCGGCAAGGCAGCTGGCGAAATCGCCGCCCAGTTGGCCGGCGGAACCGCCATGACCGACATCGAGGGCTCGACCGAGTGGACTTCGCCGGCCGGCACCACGATGACAGCGATGTTCCTCGCTCCGGTTCCGATCACCAAGGACAACCTGTCCACGGTCGTCGACGCCGGCTGGATCAGCAAGGAAGACCTGTGCCAGGGCGTTTCCGGCGGCCCGGCCCCCTGTAACTGAGACTCAACCTCTGTTACAGATCGTGTGAACAAGCGTTCCCATCTCTCGGGATGGGGACGCATCACCGCGCCATATCCGGATTAAGGCCAATGACCGACACGCCTACCGCCGCGAGTGCGCCGGCAAAGCCGCGCAATTTCTTTGCCGCACTGGAAATCGACACTCGCCTGCTCGGCATGATCGGCGCTTTCGTCGTGATCTGCCTGATCTTCAATTTCCTTACCGACGGGCGTTTCATGACGCCGCGCAACATCTTCAACCTGACGATCCAGACCGCCTCGGTGGCGATCATGGCGACGGGGATGGTGTTCGTTATCGTCACCCGCAACATCGACCTGTCGGTGGGATCGCTGCTGGCCACGTGCTCGGCGATCATGGCGATGACGCAGACCTGGTTGATGCCCGACTGGCTCGGCCTCGGCCTCAACCATCCGGCAACGATGCCGGTCGCAGTCATCATCGGCATCCTGGCGGGGCTGGCCATCGGCGCATTCCATGGCTGGCTGATCGGCTACCTGACGATTCCCGCCTTCATCGTCACGCTCGGCGGCTATCTGGTGTGGCGCAACGTCGCGTGGCACCTGACCAAGGGCCAGACGATCGGTCCGCTCGACGAGAACTTCCAACTCTTCGGTGGCATCAACGGCACGCTCGGCGCGACCTGGAGCTGGGTTTTCGGAGCCCTCGCCATTGCCGCGTCGTTCTACGCGCTGATCCAGTCGCGACGCACGCAGGTGGCGCATGAATTCCCGGTCAAGCCCGTCTGGGCCGAACTCGTCATCGGCGCGATCATCGCGGCGACGATCGTCGGTTTCGTCATGGTCCTGAATGCCTACGAGATCCCGACCGCGCGTTTGCAGCGCATCTACGAGGCGCGGGGGCAGGTGATGCCCGAGGGCGCGGTCGAAGGCTACGGCATCCCGATATCGGTCCTGCTGCTGATCGTCATCGCCATCATCATGACGGTGGTGGCGCAGCGCACGCGGCTCGGACGCTACATCTTCGCGTCCGGCGGCAATCCGGAAGCCGCGACATTGGCGGGCATCAACACCCGATTCCTGACGGTGAAGGTCTTTGCGATCATGGGCGCGCTGTGCGCCATTTCGGCGGTCGTCGCCTCGTCGCGCCAGACTTTCCATTCCAACGATATCGGCACTCTCGACGAATTGCGCGTAATCGCCGCGGCGGTGATTGGCGGCACGGCGCTCGCCGGAGGCATGGGCACCATCTACGGCGCCATTCTCGGCGCGCTGATCATGCAGAGCCTGCAATCCGGCATGGCGATGGTCGGCGTCGACGCGCCGTACCAGAACATGGTCGTCGGTTCGGTGCTTGTTTTCGCAGTCTTCATCGACATCGTTTATCGCCGCCGCACCGGAGACCGGACATGACCGCACCGCTCGTCGAAATGCGAGACATGCAGAAGTCGTTCGGCGGCATCAAGGCCGTCGACCACGTCACGATCGATCTCTATCCCGGCGAAGTCGTTGGTGTTCTCGGCCACAACGGCGCCGGCAAGTCGGTGCTGATGAAGATGCTGTCGGGCGCGTTGCCGCGCGACGGCGGCGAGATATACATCAACGGCGAGAAGGTTGCGATCAACAACCCGCGTGACGCGCGCGACTACCAGATCGAGACGATCTACCAGTATCTGGCTCTCGCCGACAATCTGGACGCGTCGTCGAACCTGTTTCTCGGCCGCGAGTTGGTGACCCGGATGGGCTTCGTCGACGATGCGATGATGGAGCACGAAACGCGCAAGATCCTGAAACGCCTCAACCCGAACTTCCGGCGCTTCCACACGCCGGTCGCGGGGCTCTCCGGCGGTCAGCGGCAATCGGTCGCAATCGCGCGCGCCGTCTACTTCAACGCCAGGATCCTGATCATGGACGAGCCCACCGCGGCGCTTGGCGTGCAGGAGACGCGCATGGTCGCCGAACTGATCGATCAGTTGAAGTCGGAAGGCATCGGCATTTTCCTGATCGACCACGACATCCATCAGGTGAAGCTCTTGTGCGACCGCGCAAACGTCATGAAAAACGGCCAACTCGTGGGCACGGTGAAGGTCGATGACGTCACCGAGGACGACATGCTCGGCATGATCATCGCCGGCAAGTGCCCGCCTTCGGGCACTCCGGGACCCGGCGCCATCGCCTAGGAACCCGTTTGCAATCCCGCCGCGCCCGCAGTGGCATGTTGACGCTAGGTCGCATTTCCTTCAGAAGATACATACAGGACTCGCCTTTTCCTGCGCGGGCGACCCTTGACCTCCTGTTCTGCGCGAACGAAACATATGCTTGGACGCCAACGGAGCGGGAGAGCGGAAACGATGGAAACCGCGCGCAAGAACATCCATAATTCGGATATCCCCGCGATCTGCCGCGCTTGCGAAGCGCGGCACAAGGGCATTTGCGGCGCATTGAACGGCGATCAGCTGACAAAGCTGAACCGGTTCACCAAGCAGTACCACTATGAAAGCGGGCATGAACTACTGTCCGCCGGCGAGGATATCCATCGTTATTCGAATATATTGCGTGGCGTGGTCAAGCTTTCCAAGCTGTTGGCCGACGGCCGCCAGCAGATCGTCGGTCTGCAATTCGCGCCCGATTTCATGGGCCGTCCCTTCCGTGCGCAAAGCGACGTGATCGCCGATGCCGCGACTGACGTGACGCTGTGCACCTTCCCGAAAACGGTCCTCGAGGAGCTTGTTCGCGAATCGTCCAACCTCGAGCACAGGCTTCACGAGCAGGCCTTGCAGGAGCTGGACGAGGCGCGCGAGTGGATGTTGACGCTTGGGCGCAAGACGGCAGGGGAAAAGGTCGCGAGCTTCCTTTTCCTGATCGCATCAAATATCGATCCCGAAATCGACGCGCATGTGGGGCCGATCGTGTTCGAACTGCCGCTCAAGCGATCCGACATCGCCGACTTCCTCGGTCTGACGATCGAAACCGTCAGCCGTCAGATCACCAAGCTGCGCAAGGCCGGCGTCATCCAGGTGGAAAACAACCGCACGGTCATAGTTCCGGGCCTGGAAAAGCTGCGCATGGCCTGCGAAGTCGACGGGTGAAGGCGGCTCAGACCGCTTTCGAGTAGCGCACCGAACTTTCGTTCAGATAGGCATCGAACCAGCTCGCGACGATGCGCGTGAAGGGCCGCGCCTCCTCGCGGATGCGGAAGCCCTTGTCGTCGGCTTCCGAAAGCCCCTGCCGGTCGCCCGCGGCCGCCAGTTTCGCCTCGGCGACATAGGGGCGGGCGGAATAGCCGAATTTCTCTTCCATGGCGTCGAACGAGATGGCGAAATCGCACATCAGGCGCTCGATCATGTCGGCGCGGATGCGGTCGTCGAGTGTCAACTGAATACCGCGCGCCGCCGACAGGTTGCCGTCGCGCACCGTGTTTTCGTATTGGCTCGTCGGCACGATGTTCTGGACGTAGGCGTCGCCATAGGACGAAATCGAGGACGCGCCGAGGCCGATCAGCGTGCGGCAGGCATCGGTCGTGTAGCCCTGGAAATTGCGGTAGAGACGTCCTTCCCGCGCGGCAATCGCCATCGAGTCGCCCGGCTTGGCGAAATGGTCGATGCCGATGCGCATGTAGCCCGCATCGGCGATCCGGTCGGCGGCAAGGCCGGCATGGCGGAACCGGTCCATCGTGCCGGGCAGGTCCTCGTCGCGGATCAGCGTCTGGTGCTTCTTCAGCCACGGCACGTGGGCGTAGCCGAACAGGGCGATGCGGTCGGGCGCCAGCGTCAGCACCTTGTCGATCGTCGCCATCAGCCGTTCCTCGGTCTGCAGCGGCAGGCCGTAGAGCGCGTCGATGTTGAGCGAATGGATGCCGGTTTCGCGCAGCGCCGCGATGACGTCGCGCGTCTGCTCGAAGGTCTGCGGCCGGTTGATTGCCTGCTGGACGGCCTCGTCGAAATCCTGCACGCCGACGCTCGCCCGGGTGACGCCGAGCGTGACGAGGCCCCTGAGCGTCTCAGGCGTAACATCCGACGGATCGATCTCCACGCTGATCTCGGTATCGGCATCGAGTTCGAAGTTTTCGCGCAGGGCCTGCGCGAGGCGTTCAAATTCCGGCTGGCGCAGCATGCTCGGCGACCCCCCGCCGAGATGCAGATTCGCCAGCCGGACACGGCGCCCGACGGTTTCCCGCACGGTAGCCATTTCGGTAATCAATGCGCCGACATAGGATTCCACCGGCGCGTATTTGAGCGTGTGCTTGGTGTGGCAGCCGCAGAACCAGCACAGACGGTCGCAGAACGGGATGTGCAGATAGAGCGACACCGCCTCGCCGGCCGGCAGCTTCCTCAGCCGCGAACGGGCGATCTCCAGACCCGCCTGGTCGGAAAAGTGCGGCGCGGTCGGATAGCTCGTATAGCGCGGCACCGCGCCGCGGTGGCTGGCGAGGATCTTGGCGGCGTCGATCATCAGCGGCTTGCCTTGTACTTGCACAGGAGCGGCACGATGTGCTCGCGCTCGAACGCGATGTGGCGGCGCAGGCCCTCGAAGAAGCCGCGCAGCATGTAGGCGAGGGTCTCGGCGTTTGAGGATGCCTTGTCGGTGACGAATCGAATCATCGCGTCGGAGACCTCGTCGGCGAAGCTCTCGTCCTCCCAATGCTCGTAACGCAGCCGCTCGACCGTCGCCTTCAGATTGTCCTCGACATTGTCCATCGACAACAGCAGCGGAAACAGCGTCTTTTCCTCGTGCTCATGCGCTTCGTGGATCATCGGATGGATGCTTTTGGCCAGGTGCAGGCACATCTGCGTGTCGGACAGTTCCGGCAGTTCGTCGGCGACTTCCTCGAGTTTTTGGCACAGGACCAACTGCTCGTCGTGGTTGGCGAGCAGTTTCGCGCAAACAAGCTTGACGTCCGCGCCAGCCGCTCCCGGCAACGGGATGACGTTGTCGGGGGAAACAGATTCGCGGATTTTCATCATGACGGCCTCACCGGACATAAGAAATTCACGCCAAGCATCGCCTGTTGGCCATTGGCCCACATTGATCCAAGTCAAGGCGTCTGGACACGAAGCACTGACATATCGAGACTGCGAAAAGGGGTCAGCGCGGCCGGGACAGCCGTGACTGGCCGAGACGCATGTCCGAAGGGGGTTTTTCCCATGAACAATAGCTTAACTGCCGCGCTGGTGGGGCTGGGCGCATTCCTTGCCCTGCTCGGAGCGGCATTTGCTCAGGATGCGGCGTTCCAGACGCATGCCTGGGTCGTATTCTTCGTGCTCGCAATCGGCACCGTTGTCGCCTTGCGGCAGATGAAAGTCGCGCCGACTGGCGCGGTCGACACGTCCGGCTACATGGACGGCGTCATCCGCTACGGCGCGGTGATCACGCTGTTCTGGGGGGTCGTCGGATTCCTGGTCGGCGTCATCGTGGCCTCGCAGCTCGCCTGGCCGGAACTCAATATCGAACCGTGGTTCAACTTCGGCCGGATGCGGCCGCTGCATACTTCGGCCGTGATCTTCGCATTCGGCGGCAACGCCCTGATCATGACGTCCTTCTACGTCGTCCAGCGCACGACGCGCGCCCGCCTTTTCGGCGGCGGCCTCGCCTGGTTCGTGTTCTGGGGCTATCAGCTGTTCATCGTGATGGCGGCGACCGGCTATCTGCTCGGCATCACCGAGGGCCGCGAATACGCGGAACCGGAATGGTATGTCGACCTGTGGCTGACGATCGTCTGGGTCGCCTATCTGATCGTGTTCATGGGGACGCTGTTCAAGCGCAAGGAGCCGCACATCTATGTGGCGAACTGGTTCTACCTGTCCTTCATCGTCACCATCGCGATGCTGCACATCGTCAACAACCTGTCGATGCCGGTGTCGTTCCTGGGCGCGAAGAGCTACTCGGCCTTCTCGGGCGTGCAGGACGCGCTGACGCAGTGGTGGTACGGCCATAACGCGGTGGGCTTCTTCCTGACGGCAGGCTTCCTCGGCATGATGTACTATTTCGTGCCGAAGCAGGCCGGACGTCCGGTCTATTCCTACCGCCTGTCGATCATCCACTTCTGGGCGCTGATCTTCCTCTATATCTGGGCCGGTCCGCACCACCTGCACTACACGGCTCTGCCCGACTGGGCGCAGACGCTCGGCATGGTGTTCTCGATCATGCTGTGGATGCCCTCATGGGGCGGCATGATCAACGGCCTGATGACGCTCTCGGGCGCATGGGACAAGCTGCGCACAGACCCGATCCTGCGCATGCTGGTGATCTCGGTGGCCTTCTACGGCATGTCGACCTTCGAAGGTCCGATGATGTCGATCAAGGCGGTGAACTCGCTGTCTCACTACACTGACTGGACTATCGGTCACGTGCATTCCGGCGCTCTCGGCTGGGTCGGCATGATCTCGTTCGGCGCGATCTACTACCTCGTACCGAAGCTCTGGAACCGCCAGCGGCTCTACAGCCTCCGGCTCGTCAACTGGCACTTCTGGCTCGCCACGCTCGGCATCGTCGTCTACGCGGCGGTCATGTGGGTGTCGGGCATCATGCAGGGCCTGATGTGGCGCGAATACGACGATCAGGGATATCTGGTCTACTCGTTCGCCGAGTCCATCGCCGCGATGTACCCTTACTACGTGCTCCGCATGACGGGTGGTCTGCTCTATCTGACAGGCGCTCTGGTGATGTCCTTCAACATCTACAAGACGATCCGCGGCGACGTGCGGTCCGAGGTGCCGATGGGCGCCGAAGCCCTGCAGCCGGCGGAATAAGGAGCTGACAAATGGCTTTGATTGACAAACACGCGATCCTTGAAAAGAACGTCACGCTCCTTTTCGTCGCTTCGTTCGTGGTGGTGACCATCGGTGGCATCGTCGAGATCGCACCGCTGTTCTACCTCCAGAACACCATCGAGAAGGTGGAGGGGATGCGTCCCTATTCACCTCTCGAACTGGCAGGCCGGAACATCTATGTGCGCGAAGGCTGCTACCTTTGCCACAGCCAGATGATCCGTCCGTTCCGTGACGAGGTCGAGCGCTACGGCCACTACAGCCTGGCGGCGGAGTCGATGTACGACCATCCGTTCCAGTGGGGCTCGAAGCGTACCGGGCCGGACCTGGCCCGTGTCGGCGGACGTTATTCCAACCAGTGGCACGTCGAACACCTGATCCATCCGCAGGCGGTGGTTCCGGAATCGGTCATGCCCTCCTACGCGTTCCTCGCCAACACAGAACTCAAGATCGAGAACGTGTCGGGCCACCTGATCGCCAACCGGCGCGTCGGCGTGCCGTATTCCGACGAGATGGTGGAGAACGCCGAGGCGGACCTGATGACCCAGTCCGATCCGAACGCGGACACGTCCGGCATCGAGGCTCGCTATCCGAAGGCGGTTGTCGGCGATTTCGACGGCAATCCGGTAAAAGTCACCGAGATGGACGCGCTCGTCGCCTATCTCCAGATGCTCGGCACGCTGGTGGACTTCTCGGTCTACGAGCCCGAGCAGAACTATCGCTAGGAGGCACGAATGGAAGCTGACTATCAGGCCATGCGCGCCTTCGCCGACAGCTGGGGATTGGTCTACATGTTCGCGATCTTCATCGTGGTCGTCATGTGGACCCTCCGCCCCGGTTCCAAGAAATCATCTGACGATGCGGCCCGCATCCCCTTCAAGGAGGACTGATCAATGGCCGACAAAAAGGAAATCGATGACGTCTCCGGCGTCGAGACCACCGGTCACGAATGGGACGGGATCAAGGAACTGAACAACCCGTTGCCGCGCTGGTGGCTGTGGACCTTCTACGCCTGTATCGTATGGGCGCTGGCCTACACGGTCTTCTATCCGGCATGGCCCGGCATCACCGGCGCGACCGCCGGCATTCTCGGCTGGCACAGCCGCGCCGATCTCGACAAGGACGTCGCCGACGCCAAGGCCGCCCAGGCGGTCTATGTCGACAAGCTTGCGGCGACCGACATCACGGAGGTCAGCGCCGATCCGGAGCTGGTCCAGTTCGCAACCGCGGGCGGCGCGTCGCTGTTCAAGGTCTATTGCGTCCAGTGCCACGGCTCCGGCGCGCAGGGCGGTCCGGGCTACCCGAACCTCAACGACGACTCCTGGATCTGGGGCGGCACGATCGAGGACATCTACACCACGATCAATCACGGCGCGCGCTATGCCGCGGACGATGAAACCCGCATCAGCGACATGCCGGCCTTCGGTCGCGACGAACTGCTCGACAAGGAGCAGATCAACGATGTCGCCTGGTACGTGCGCAAGCTTTCGGGCCAGGAATTCGACGAGGCGGCGGCGGGCCGCGGCGAGACGCTTTTCGTCGACAACTGCGCTGCCTGCCACGGCGACGCGGGCGAGGGCATGAAGGAAGTCGGCGCGCCGAACCTGGCCGACCAGATCTGGCTCTATGGCGGCACCCATGCCGACATCGTTGCCCAGGTCTCCAGCCCGCGCCAGGGCGAGATGCCCGCCTGGGGTCCGCGTCTTGGCGATACGACCGTCAAGCAGCTGGCAGTCTATGTCCACGGCCTCGGCGGCGGACAGTAGCGTCCCTGCAAATTGACAAAATATGCCCTGCGGCCAAAAGCTGCAGGGCATATGCATTTTTTGACGGGGTCGCCATCTCCGGTTGACGCAGGTCAAGGAATGTTCGGTCCCCATGCCGGCATGGTCGCCTGAAAAATCTGGACGAGTCCCATGAACGATCAATCCGTCGCAGCCAAGGTCGAAGACAAGAGCGCCGAAGTCGAAAGGCTCGACGTCGAAGCGGTCAATGTCGGCGCGAAGAAGAAAGACCAGCCGCTCTACGCGGCGCGCAAGCAGATCTTCGCGAAGCGGGCCGAAGGCCAGTTCCGCCGCCTGAAATGGCTGATCATGCTGGTCACCCTCGGTATCTATTACGTGACGCCGTGGCTGCGCTGGGACCGTGGGGTGCACGCGCCGGACCAAGCCGTCCTCATCGACATGGCGAACCGGCGCTTCTACTTCTTCTTCATCGAAATCTGGCCTCAGGAATTCTTCTACGTCGCGGGCCTTCTGGTCATGGCGGGCGTGGGGCTGTTCCTCGTCACGTCCATCGTTGGCCGCGCATGGTGCGGATATACCTGCCCGCAGACCGTGTGGACCGATCTCTTCATCGCGGTTGAACGTTTCTGGCAAGGCGACCGCAATGCCCGCATGCGGCTGGCGAACGCGCCGTGGTCGCTCGAAAAAGTCCGCAAGATGGTGGTGACGCACATCACCTTCCTGGTGATCTCGGTGGCGACCGGCGGCGCGTGGATCTTCTACTTCGCCGACGCGCCGACGCTTCTGACGAATTTCGTCACCTTGCAGGCCCCGTTCGTGGCCTATTCCACGGTCGCGGTGCTGACGGCGACGACCTACATCTTCGGCGGGCTGATGCGCGAGCAGGTCTGCATCTACATGTGCCCGTGGCCGCGCATCCAGGCGGCGATGCTGGACGAGGATTCGCTCGTCGTCACCTATAACGACTGGCGCGGCGAGCCGCGTTCGCTTCACGCCAAGAAGGCGGCCGCCGAGGGCAAGGTCGTGGGCGATTGCGTCGACTGCAACGCGTGCGTCGCCGTCTGCCCGATGGGCATCGACATCCGCGATGGCCAGCAGCTCGAATGCATCACCTGCGCGCTGTGCATCGATGCCTGCGACGCGATCATGGACAAGACCGGCAAGGAGCACGGCCTGATCGCCTATGCGACGCTGCGCGAGTACAACCACAATATGGCGATCGCGCAGGATCCCGCGACCGGCCAGATCGATCCGAGACGGGTGCGCGACGAGACGGGCAAGTTCGACGATGCCATCAAGCATTTCAACTGGAAGATCATCTTCCGTGTCCGCTCGCTGATCTACATGGCCGCATGGGCGGCGATCGGCGCCGGCCTGCTCTTCGCGCTGCTCAGCCGCGACCGGCTGGAGATCAACGTGCAGAAGGACCGCAACCCGGTCTTCGTGAAGCTGTCCGACGGCTCGATCCGCAACGGCTACACGGTCAAGCTGCTCAACATGATCCCCGAACCGCGCGTGATCTTCCTGTCGATCGACGGACTGCCGGGTGCTACGATGAGCATCAACGACATCGACCAGCCGGACGGCACGAGCTTCGCGATCCCGGTCGAGCCGGACAAGCTGCGCTCGCTGCGCGTGTTCGTTTCGCAGCCGACGCGGTTCACGACGGAAGGAAAGGTCACCTTCCACCTGACGGCCGAGGACAAGCAGTCCTTCGAGGCCGATACCTATGACGCGATTTTCGAGGCGCCCGAGAAATGAGCACGCAAGGCATGACCACATTCGAGAAGATCCTCGGACTGAAGCAGTTCACCGGCTGGCACATGCTGGGCGTGCTGGTGCTGTTCTTCGGCACCATCATCGGCGTGAACCTGACACTGGCCTATTACGCCAACGCGACGTGGACCGGACTGGTCGTCGAGAACTCCTATGTGGAGAGCCAGCGCTTCAACGCGGTGACGGCGGAGAAGGTCCGGCAGGGGGAACTCGGCTGGACGGCGACGACCGACTACGCCGACGGCGCCTTCATGGTCGAGGTGGCGGACCGCAACGGCAACGCCATCCGCGACGCGATCGTTTCGGCCAAGCTCGGCCATCCGGTGCAGGACCGCGATGACCAGACCGTAACGCTGATCGCCCAGGGCGGCACGCGCTACGCCGCGCCGGTCGAGCTGCGGCCCGGCGTCTGGAACGTCGACCTGACGGTGACCGGCCCGAAGGGCGAGATCTGGACCCACGCGATCCGCTTCCTCGTCAAGGAGTAGACCGATATGGCTGGCTGCTGCGGCGGAGATCTCGGCGTCGACAACGCCATGTGTTCGACCGGCGTGCGCGATTTCGCACGGGTCGAGGAATTGCAGCGGGCGGGCCATGTCGAGGCTGACGGCACGGTCCGCTACGTCCTGTCCGTGCCGGACATCCATTGCGGCGCCTGCATCTCGGCGGTCGAGCGCGGGTTGAACGGGCTCGACGGCATCGTCTCGGCGCGGGTCAACCTGTCGCTCAAACGCCTGACGGTGATCCTCGACACGGAGGAGCGATCGCCCGATTTCGTCCTCGCGCGGCTCGACCAGCTTGGCTATCCGGGCGCGCCGGTCGATCTCGGAGACCTCGGCAATGTCGAGCAGAAGCGCAAGACCGAGCGGCTCCTGAAGTCGCTCGCGGTGGCGGGTTTCGCCGCCGGCAACATCATGCTGTTGTCGGTCTCGGTGTGGTCCGGCGCGACGGGGGCGACGCGCGACCTGTTCCACCTGATCTCCGCCCTGATCGCCATTCCGGTCGTCGCCTATTCCGGCCAGGTGTTCTTCCGGTCCGCGCTGCAGGCGCTGATGGCGCGGCGCCTCAACATGGACGTGCCGATTTCTCTGGCGGTGATCCTGGCGCTCTCCATGAGTGTCTACGAAAGTCTCACCGGCGGCGCGGAAGCCTATTTCGACGCGGCGGTGACGCTGCTGTTCTTTCTCCTGATCGGCCGCTATCTCGACCAGCTGATGCGCGACCAGGCGCGCAGCGCCGTGCTCGGCCTCGCCCGCATGACGGCGCGCGGCGGCACGGTGATCGGCGCCGACGGCAAGCCGGCCTATGCGCCGGTCGACGAGATCGAGCCCGGCATGGTGCTGCGGGTCGCGCCGGGCGAGCGCATTCCCGCCGACGGCCGCGTCATGCGCGGATCGAGCGACCTCGACCGTTCGCTGGTCACCGGCGAAAGCGCGCCGGTCCCGGTGACGACCAACACCGACGTCGAGGCCGGCACGCTCAACCTCACCGGATCGATCGACATCACGGTCACCCGCAAGGCCGACGAATCCTTCATCGCCGAAGTGATGCAGATGATGGAGGCGGCCGAGAACGGGCGCGGGCGCTATGTGCGCATCGCCGACCGCGCGGCGCGGATCTACGCGCCAGCCGTCCATCTTCTGTCGCTGTTCGCCTTCCTGGGTTGGATGATCGTGACGAAGGGCGATTGGCACGCCTCGCTCTACACGGCGATTTCCGTCCTCATCATCACGTGCCCCTGCGCGCTCGGCCTTGCCGTTCCCGTGGTGCATGTCATCGGCGCGGCGCGCCTGTTCGGCCAAGGCATCCTGATGAAGGACGGCTCGGCGCTGGAGCGTCTGGCGGAAGCCGATTTCGCCGTCTTCGACAAGACCGGCACGCTGACCACCGGAGCGCCGCGCATCGCCGCCTCGGCCATCAGCGCCCATGACGCGCCGGCCGCCAAGGCGCTTGCGCAGCACTCGATCCACCCCGCATCGCGGGCCATTGCCGCCTTCCTCGCCGACAGCGAGACGGCGCAAGTCGGCGACGTGCACGAGGTGCCGGGCTTCGGCGTCGAGGGCATGGTCGACGGCAGGCGCGTCCGGCTCGGCCGGGCGGAATGGGTGGCCGAGATCGCCGGTGAGGCCGTGTTCGGGGCCGACGCCGGATTGGCCTTCGCGGCGCAAGGCGGCGAGATGGCCGGCTTTGCCATGTCGGAAACGTTGCGCGCCGGAACCGCCGAAGCCATCGCCGCGCTGAAGGAGCAGGGCATGGGCATCGAGCTCCTGTCGGGTGACAGCGCGCCAGCCGTCGAGG
>JBAQHA010000022.1:0-2341 GCA_049288075.1 Oricola sp. | reverse complement strand
CTTCCGTCCCGGTGCCGTCTTCGCCTTCGTCCGGTGGGCGGCCAACGACTTCGGCACGGTCATCTCGCGCATCGACATCGTGCGCGCCTTCGAACCCGGCGCCGCCTATCAGACGCTGCCCTTCGTGCGTCCCGGCGGTGAAACCCTTCTCAAGATCGAAGGCTGGCCCAAGGTCGAGAAAGTGCTCCTGCATATCGACGCGGTGGAAGCCGCCGGCGTCGATCCCTGCGACGTCGCCCCCGATCATTGGCGCCATGTCGCGCACCGGATGAGTGCCGGCCAGGAACCGCGCTCCTACACTCAAGAGCGCCATCAGGCATGGCTCAAGCGGCGGGAGATCGAACAATGACCCGCTTCGGCTATGTCATGCTCACCTACTTCACCGCGATGGGCGTTGCCGCAGCAGCGGTCATTCCGACATCGACCAGGCTCGTCTGGAATGTGTCGGCCAGCGCGCCGATCGGGCTCTATCGGATCGATCCGGCCGAGCGTCTCGAAGTTCCCGACCTGGTCGCGGTGATGCCGCCCGAGCCGCTCGAAGATTTCATGGTCGAGCGCGGCTATATCGGCCGCGACGTGCCGCTCCTGAAGCGCCTCATGGGGCGTCCCGGGCAGCGGGTGTGTCGCACCGGCCACGCCATCACCGTCGACGACATCCCTCTCGGCGAAGCGCGCGACCGCGACAGTCGCGGCCGCCCCCTGCCGGTCTGGCACGGCTGCCGCCGCGTTCAGCCGGACGAGCTGTTCCTCATGAACATCGACGTCCCCGACAGTCTCGATGGTCGCTACTTCGGCCCGCTCCCGGCCACCACCGTCATCGGCCGGGCCGTCCCACTTTACACCGACGAAGACGGAAACGGCCGCTTCGTCTGGCGCGCGCCGATGCGGTGACTACGCGCGCCTTCCTGCAATCCCACCGCAACCAAAAGGAGATTCCCATGCCCCAGATCGGTCAATTCGCACGCACGCCCGGAGGATATTCGGGTCGACTCCGCACCCTCTCGTTCGACTGCGAACTCACCTTCGTCACGGCCGACAACGTCGACAGCGAGAACGCGCCCGCCTACCGGGTACATCTCGGTGACGAGGACGGCCCGGAGGTCGGCGCGGGCTGGAAGCATTCCGGCGAACGGGCGGGCACGTTTATCTCGGTCGTCCTGGACGATCCGGCCTTTCCGTTTCCGGTCCGCGCCCGGCTATTCCAGTCGGATGAGGACGGACGCGACTGGGGCCTGCACTGGACCCGTCCGAAAAAGCGCGACGACCAGGACTGAACGATGCGCTGCGTCCGCCTGTCCCCAGCACAGCGGCGGTGCGGCCCTTGCGGCCGCATTGCCCTCCTTCTCCTTTCCAGCCTGTCCCTCAGCCTGGTCGAAAGCGGCGCCGTCTTTGCTCAGCCGGCAACCACCGGGCAGCAGCAGATCGGCCACCCATTCGCCGCTCATATTGCCGAGGCGGCTCGGCGCTTTCGCATTCCCGAACACTGGATCGTCGCCGTCATGGGCGCCGAGAGCGCCGGCGCTACGCGCGCCGTCTCATCCGCGGGCGCGATGGGGCTGATGCAGGTCATGCCCGACACCTGGGATCACCTGCGCGCCCGCTATCGCCTCGGTCGCGATCCGTTCGATCCGCGCGACAACATCCTCGCGGGCGCAGCCTATTTGCGCGAGATGTATGACCGCTACAGCGCCATTCCGGCCATGCTGGCGGCCTACAATGCGGGGCCAGCCCGCTATGACGAGTACCTCGCCACGGGGCGACCGTTGCCTGCCGAGACGCGCGCCTATGTCGATTTGCTTGCGCCCGCGCTTGGCGCCGCTGCGCCGTCGCTGAACGCTCAGGCCGCACCGCCATCGCCTCCGGACTGGCGCGAGGCACCGCTTTTCGTCCCGCGCTCAAACGACCATCGGACTGTCGACAACCGTGCCTCCGAGGAGCCGTCGAAGACGCCCCACTCCCCCGTCCCGGAGGAGCGCGAGCCCAATCAACAGCCACAGTCGGAATCCGTATTCGTCGCCCACGGCAGCACAAGGGGCTCGTCGTGACCGACGCCATGTGCATTCGTGCCCTGTCGGGCTCTGGCATAGCATGGCGAGCGCAAGTGGGGGCGGCAGCCCCAACAACCGAACGATGGCAGGATAAAAGGGCGCACATTGCGCGCCGGTCGGTCGGTTGTTTTGCTTGGATTTTCTGGTGCGTTCCGCACATTGCCGGGCCTTGGCGCAATGTGCGCCGGCCGCTCAAATGCCTGTGTCTACGCGGGTTTTCGCACATTGCGGAGCGATCCCATGGCCGATGATCGCGAGTTCCGCATCCGTCCCGGCCGCATCCGCTCGACACG
>JBAQHA010000021.1:0-2653 GCA_049288075.1 Oricola sp. | reverse complement strand
CGTCATATCCATTTCCATCGTCGAATCTGACATGGTTCCACCTTGAACGTCGAATGCGCCGGAAGCGTCTCCGCCCGGCCCTTGGGCATCGACAATGATCCGGGCAGCCGGTGCAGGCGTTTCAATTCGCGCCAGCCACTGACGCTGGCGCGACAGTCGGCGCGTCGCGAAAGCATTTGGCGCCGTCGCATTTGAAGCGCTTTTTTTATGATTTCCAATTCACTATCCTGCGAGACGACGGCGCCGGGTAGTCCGCGCCAGCCCTTGGGATGAAGCAACACATGTCCGACGATGAAATCATCTTGTCCGAACTGTCCGACGACGAACTCGTCCAGCAGATGCATGACGATCTCTACGATGGCCTGAAAGAGGAGATCATCGAGGGAACCAACATCCTTCTCGAGCGCGGCTGGCAACCCTACGAAGTCCTGACGGAAGCGCTGGTCGAAGGCATGCGCATCGTCGGCGAGGATTTCCGCGATGGCATCCTGTTCGTGCCGGAAGTGCTGCTGTCGGCCAACGCGATGAAGGCCGGCATGTTCATCCTGCGCCCGCTGCTGGTCGAGACCGGCGCGCCGAAGCTCGGCAAGATGGTGATCGGCACCGTCAAGGGCGATATCCACGACATCGGCAAGAACCTCGTCGGCATGATGATGGAAGGCGCCGGCTTCGATGTGATCGATCTCGGCATCAACAATCCGGTCGAGAACTATCTCGAGGCGATCGAGCGCGAGAAGCCGGACATCATCGGCATGTCCGCGTTGCTGACCACGACCATGCCCTACATGAAAGTCGTCATCGACACGCTGAAGGAAAAGGGCATCCGCGACGACTTCGTCGTTCTGGTCGGCGGCGCGCCGTTGAACGAGGAATTCGGCAAGGCCGTCGGCGCCGACGCCTATTGCCGCGACGCCGCAGTGGCCGTCGAGACTGCCAAGGAATACATGAAGCGCAAGCACAACCGGATGGCCAACGCCTGAGGGCGTAGCCTGTCCGGCATTCCAACGCCGAGCCCGGGACGGTCTGCCGCCCGGGCTTTTTCTTTCCCGGCTTGCCGTCGGCCGCAAAACGAGATTGAACAGCCGCCATGCAGGATGTGGCGCACGACATCGAAAGTCCGGAGATGGCGGGGGCGAAGCGCCAGGCGCTTCGTCTCATCGCGGGCTTTCTCGTCCTGCGCCTCGTCGTGTCGTGGGTATTTCCCGCGACCGTCGACGAATCCTACGCCATCGCGGTGTCGCGCGGCTGGTCGCTTTCCTATTTCGACCACCCGCCGGTCGGTTTCACGCTCGCGCATCTGATGGCCTGGCTGTCTGGCACGGAATCGACCTTCGTCGTCCGCCTGCCCTTCATATTCGCCGGCGCCGTCAGCGCATGGCTGGTCTGGGACATCACGCGTCTCGCCTATGGGGAAAAGGCCGCGTTCTGGGCGCTCGCCTGGTTTTCCGTCGCACCCTTCTTCTTCATATCCGCCGGCCATTTCATCGTCCCTGACGGCCCGCTCAACCTCGGCCTTCTGGCGACGCTGCGGCTTGTCCTGCCCGATCTGCTCGCCCCCGGCAGGCGGTTGCATGCCGGCCGCTGGTTTGCCGCCGGCGTCTTCTTCGCGCTGGCGCTCGCTTCCAAGTATCAGGCCGTGCTGTTCGGCGTCTCGGCGCTCGCCTTCCTGCTCGCCAGCCCGCCGCATCGCCGCCTGTTTGCCTCGCCCGTTCTTTGGGCGACGCTGGCCATCGCGCTTCTCGGTCTCGTTCCGACGCTTGTCTGGAACGCGCAGAACGGCTGGATCTCCTTTGCCTTCCAGTCGGGGCGCGCCGGGGCCGGAACGCCGGGCCTGCAGCTTCGCAATCTGGCCAGCACGGCGCTTGGCCAGATGCTCTATCTGCTGCCGGGAACTTGGATCGTCATCATGGTTACGGCGACGTGCGGCATTCTGCGACCGGTGACTGTCGCCGATCGCCTGTTCGCCTGGTTCGCGATCCTGCCGCCCGCGCTCTTTCTCGCCATCGCGCTCGTCAGCCGCAATTCGTTGCCCCATTGGGCGATGAGCGGTTTCCTGTTCGGGTTTCCTCTGGCCGGGCGCTGGACCGCGCGCGCCCTGCCCCGTTATTCCCGGGCCATTCGGCTTTCCTGGCGCGCAAGCGCCTTGGGCATCCCCTTGCTGGCGCTGCTCGTCGGCCTGCAGACGGGCGCCGGCCTGTTCACGCGGCCTTTTTATGACGCCGCGCCGCGCTGGGATTTCGACTGGCAGATGACCGACTGGACGGCGTTGCGGGAAGCCTGGCCGCAATTGGGCGCACCCGGCGCCGTTGTCGTGCGCAACTGGGTCACCGGCGCCAAGGCCGGTCATGCGCTAGGACCGGATGTCGCCGTCTTCCCGATCCAGGATCCCCGCCATTTCCAGTATCTGGCAACCGGTTCGCCGGCCAAAGCGATTGCCGTGCACGCCGCGCGGCCGCACGAGACGGAGGACGTGCTGCGGTGGTTTCCGGCCCTGCTGACAAGCAACGGCTACCGTCTTGCGGAGGAGCCGCGGGTCCTGCGCCAGATGGCCGGCAACCAGATTCGCTTCGTAATCGTGGCCATTCCCGTCGAGCGGGCGGAATGATCAGGTATCGCGCCAGGTGACGAGCTTCGTCACCGCGTAGTTGAACAC
>JBAQHA010000020.1:0-2375 GCA_049288075.1 Oricola sp. | reverse complement strand
CCCTATGCCGGTTACCGCAGATCTGATCATTCCTGGAAACTACCCTGAGTTCATTGCGGAAACGGCCGGGGCGGCCGCTTCCCTTCTACGGCGTCCATGGAAGTTCTTCAGATCGGTTTCGATCTTCTCCAGGAGCGAATTGCGGACCATGTCGTAGCCCACATCGATCGCCGCCGCGAATCCTTCGTCGTCCGTGCCGCCATGGCTCTTGATGACGATACCGTTCAAGCCGAGAAAGACGCCGCCATTGACCTTGCGCGGATCCATCTTGTCGCGCAAGCGACGGAATGCCCCGCGCGCCAAGAGATAGCCGATACGGGCCATCAGGGTTCGGCTCATGGCCGCGCGCAGATACTCGGCGATCTGCTTGGCGGTGCCCTCGGCCGTCTTCAGCGCGATATTGCCGGAAAAGCCTTCCGTAACGACCACATCGACCGTGCCATTGCCCAGATCATCGCCCTCGACGAAGCCCTCGTAATCCAGGGTCGGCAGGTCGGCCTCGCGCAGAAGCCGTCCGGCTTCCTTGACTTCTTCCTGTCCCTTGATCTCCTCGACGCCTACGTTGAGCAGGCCGACGGTCGGGCGCTTCACCTCGATCAGGGCGCGCGCCATGGCGGCGCCCATGACCGAGAAGTCGACCAGTTGCTGCGCGTCGGCGCCGATCGTGGCGCCGACGTCGAGGACGATGCTCTCACCGCGCAGAGTCGGCCAGATCGCCGCGATGGCGGGCCGCTCGATGTCGGCCATGGTGCGCAGGCAGAACTTCGACATCGCCATGAGCGCGCCGGTGTTGCCGGCCGACACGCATGCCTCGGCTTCCCCCGACTTCACGGCCTCGATCGCCTTCCACATGGATGACTTCCAGCGGCCTTGGCGCAGCGCCTGGCTCGGCTTGTCGTCCATCCGCACGGCAATGTCGCAATGCTCGAAACGCGAAGCCGCCTTGAGCTTCTCGTACCGGTCGAGCAAGGGCAGTACCTTGTCGCTCTGGCCGAAAAACAGGAATCGCAGTTCGGGATGGCGCTCCAGGGACTTGGCTGCCCCGGGGATAACGACCGCAGGGCCGAAGTCCCCACCCATCGCGTCAATCGAAATTGTTATCAAGCCGTCCGATCCCGTTGTCGTGCCTGCCTTGAGGCCGTTGGCCGGGCGCGATGGGCCGCGGCGGGCAGAACATAGCCGTTCTGCCAGATGTCTCAATATCTTATTTTCGCGCGCTTTCCGGCTTCACAGTTTATCGCGCAGCGCTGCGAGCCTGGCGAAGGGATTATCGGCGGCGTCTTCCGCTTCTTCTTCGACCGTTTCGGATGCCTGCTCCAGCTCGGCGCCGGGCGCGCGGGGATAGGGGTCGATGGCGAGTTCGAAGAACTCCTCGGCGATCGCGCCGGCATCGATCACTCCGCCCTCGAAGATTTCCGGTACATCCGCGCCCTCGGCGTCGATGATCAACGCCCCGTCGTCGTCGAGCGGCCGGGCGAGCCTGGAGCCTTCCGGCACGAAGATCGCGTCGATCGGCACGTCCAGTTCCGCCGTCACGGGCTCGAGCGTGACGATGCATTCCTGGATGATCTTCGCAATGACCCTGCCGCGAAGGCGCACGCCGTCTTTGCGCCAGCGCTTAAGCTCGAGATCGGCGACAAGTCTCTCGACGGCGAGCAGACCGTGAACTTGGGCGAGCGCGGCGCGCTCCTCGGCGCTTGCCTCTATGTGAACTGGAAAGCCGGCCGTCGGGAGAACCGAGGCAACCACGGGGCGGGAAATCGGGCTGGCCGACGGCGGACGGGAACGGGAGGTCATGCTCAGTCCTGCGCCAAGACCACGGGCTGCGGGAACCGGACGACGCCGGCGAGAAGCTCCGCGTCGCCGACATCGGCCAGCAGCCTGGCGGCCCGCATCATGTATTCGGCGATCGCCGCCCGATCGACCGTGTGCGGCGCGTCGGGGGCGATATTGCGGGCAACGGCATCGCCGAGCGCATCGGCGTCCCCGCTGTCGAGCGCCGACCAGTAATTGCCCATGCGGCCATAGAACATGCGGGCAAGCTTCTTCATGCGCTTCGGCACTCCCGGATCGCCGACGCCGAGTTCGCGGATCGAGTGATCAACATCCTTGAAGAACTCGTCGAGGATGTCCTGGGCGAGTTCGTCGGCCGGCTTGGCGGCATCGCGCATCCGATGGAGCAGAAGGATCATGTGCAGGCCGATGCTCTCGTAGCGGCCAAGCGGCGTGTCCGGCACGCCCCAGTCGCGATAGAGTTCCGGCTGGCGCGCGGCCGAGATCACGGACGCATACAGCGCGTCGACGATCTTCCGGTTGTTGTTTTTCGGCGCGCGCCGAAAGAGTGACATAATCATTGTGCAAACGCACCTTCCGTC
>JBAQHA010000019.1:0-5050 GCA_049288075.1 Oricola sp. | reverse complement strand
CGCTGCGCTCGCACCTCAGGATGAGGGTGAAGGTCAGTCCCGCCCTCTCCTAAACCCGAGCCTGCCGAAGGATTGAAGAATGATGGTGAAGACAGGCGCTGAACCCTTCCCCTCATCCTGAGGCGCGGCGCAACGCGCCGCCTCGAAGGGCGAGGGGAAGGTTCCAGAAGCCATCACACCAGCACCTTCTGCTCCACCCGCTCCTCGCTCCCGAAAATCCGCAGATACCGCTCGATCTCCGCCGCATCCCCCGTCGCCTTCCTCGGGTTGTCCGACAGCTTCACCGCCGGCAGCCCATTGGCGTCGGTCACTTTGCAGACCAGCGAGATGGCGCGCAGCTGCTCGTTCTTGCGCGGCGCGCAGTCGACGAAATCGTTTGTCAGGTTGGTTCCCCAGCCGAAGGCCATGCGCACCTTGCCCTTGAAGTGCTCGTGGGTCCTGACGATCGTCTCGACGTCGAGCCCGTCGGAAAAGATCAGGATTTTCTCGCGCGGGTCCTCGCCCTGTTCGCGCCACCAGTCGATGATGCGCTCGCCGCCTTCGATCGGCGGCGCCGAATCCGGCCGGAAACCGGTCCATTCGGCAACCCAGCGCGGCGCATCCCGCAGGAACGCCGCCGTGCCGAACGTGTCCGGCAGCACGATGCGCAGATTGCCGCCATAGAGCTTGTTCCAGTCCTCCAGCACCGCGTAATTGGCCTGCGCGATCCCTTCGTCGGTCTTCGCCAGCGCGGCATAGACCATCGGCAGCTCGTGCGCGTTGGTGCCGACGGCCTCGAGATCGTTGTCCATGGCGAGCAGCACGTTCGACGTGCCTGCAAACGCTTGAGGAATGCCCTCGGCCAGCGCCTGCACGCACCAGCGCTGCCACAGGAAGGAGTGCCGCCGCCGCGTTCCGAAATCGGAGATCGAGAGATCCGGCAGCGCCTTCAGCCGCTCCACCTTCTCCCACATCCTGGCCTTCGCTCGCGCGTAGAGCACGTCGAGCTCGAACGGCCCCATGCCGCGCATCGCCGCTCTGCTGCGCAATTCGTTGATGATCGCCAGCGCGGGGATTTCCCACATCGTCGTGTGCGACCAGCGGCCGTGGAAACTGAGTTCGAACTGCCCGTCCTTCACCGCGATCTCGTATTCCGGCAGCCGGAACTCGTTGAGCCAGGAAAGGAACTCCGGCTCGAAGATCTGCTTGCGGCCGTAGAAACTGTTGCCGGCGAGCCAGATCCTCTCCTTCTTGGTCAGCCTGACGGTGCGCGCGTGGTCGAGCTGGTCGCGCAGCTCGTCCATGTCGATCTCTTCCGCCAGCCGGATGCGCGTCGTGCGGTTGATCAGCGAGAAGGTCGCATCCACGTCCGGGTGCAGCTTCCAGATCATCTGCAGCATCATCAGCTTGTAGAAGTCGGTGTCGAGCAGCGACCGTATGATCGGGTCGAGCTTCCAGGTGTGGTCGTGGACCCGCTTGGCGATGTCGAGGACGCGAAAGACCATGGCCGTCTTTAGAGAAGATGCACGCCGGCGGCGCGCATGCTGTCGGTCATCGCCGCCAGCGAGCCTTCCAGGTCGATCGCCCGGCAGGCCGGCAGCACGACGGAGGTCTTGAAACCGCAATTGATCGCATCGAGCGCCGAGAAGCCGACGCAGAAATCCGTCGCCAGCCCGCAAAGGATCACTTCCTTGATGCCCCGGTCCTTCAAATAGCCGGATAGTCCCGTCGACGTCGTGTGGTCGTTCTCGAAAAAGGCGGAATAGGAATCGATGTCCGGCCGGAAGCCCTTGCGGATCACCAGTTCTGCCTTCGTCCATTCGAGCCCGGCATGGAACTCCGCGCCCGGCGTCCCCTGCACGCAATGGTCCGGCCACAGCGCCTGCGGCCCGTAAAAGGCCTGGATGGTCTCGAATGCGTGCCGGCCCGGATGCGACGACGCGAAGGAGGAATGGCCGGCCGGGTGCCAGTCCTGCGTCATGATCACGTGGTCGTGGCTGGCGATCAGGTGGTTGACCAGCGGCACGATCTCGTCGCCGCCATTGACGGCGAGCGCGCCGCCCGGACAGAAATCGTTCTGCACGTCGATGACGATCAGCGCCTTCTGCGCCATGCCGGCCTCCCTTGGATATTACGCCTCAGGAATAGGGCAGCCGCGTTGCGAAGGAAAGGGTCGGGCCTCATTGCGCCTTCAACAGCGGCCCGGTCGTCTCGATCCGGTTGGTCCAGACGAATCCGTCGAAACCGGCCGGAATCAGCTTGAAGTCTTCCGGCGTGTCGATGCCGCGCGTGCCGGGATCGCCCTTTTCGTAGGGACCAAGCAGGATGATGTCGCTGCCCGCGGCCTCCATCCTTTCGCGGAACCGGTGCGGCCACCCCCAGGCGAGCCAGGCCAGATTGCCCGGCACCATCACATGGGTGTTGCGGCAGGCTTCCGGCACATGGCCGCTCCAACCGAATTTCAGGTAGTCGAACAGGCAGGATTTCATCTGCCGCCCGCCGAAGCCGTTCAGTCCGCCGACCAGCTCGTTCGCCCGCGCCGTCGGTTCGTCGCCGCCATAGGCCGACCAGACGGTGCTGCGCCACTCCGGATGCTCGGCCAGGAGCGCTGCAAGCATGTCGCCTTCGCGCGCCTCGCGGCTCTTGAAATTGACGAGAAATCTGCGGTCCGGAAAAGCCGCGAAAACCTCCTTCAATTCAGGCATCGCGCCGACGCCGGTACCGCGCAGGGGAAAGGTCTTGCCGCCGTCGGCCGTGTAGCCATGGCCGACATCGAGCGTCTTCAGATAGGCCATGTCGCGTTCGCGCGTCACGCCGTCTGCCTCGGTGCGGCAGTCGAGCGCCCAGTCGTGGATCACGGCGAACTGCCCGTCCGTGGTCGGATGCACGTCGAGCTCGACCACGTCGGCGCCGGCCGCGAATGCCGCCTCCATCGACGGAATCGTGTTTTCGATGAACTTGTGCTCGGGCGGAAGGATCCGCTCCGCCGTGCAGGTGTCGTTGGTGAGGCCGGTGCGGTCGAATGTCTGGTGCACGCCGCGATGGGCGATCAGCCGGACCTGCGGGTTGTCCGGCGCGCCGGCGATCCACGAGGCGTTCCAGAGATACAGTGCGCCGATGATGACGGCGATCGCGATTAGGGTCTTGCGCATTTGGTTCCCCTTGTTCGGGGAGGGAACCTGTTTGCGCTTCTTGGTTGAAATGCGGCGCGCGGATCGTTCCCGCGCGCCGGGATGAATCAGAACTTCACCGTCGCCACGATGGCGCGATGGTCCGACGGCCAGGGATCGACGACGATGTCGGCTTCCGGCGATTTCTCGCCGACGACGCTCGCCGCTTCCACCGTCAGCCCGTCGCCGCGCGCGAACACGAAGTCGATGCGGTCGTGATGGTCTTCCGGGTCGCTCGCCTCGGTGGTCGGCGTCCAGGTGAAGGCCGGTTTGGCCACCGGGTCGGGATGGATGGCGCGCAGAGTGTCGATGAAGCCGGCGGCTCCGATGGCTTCCGTCGTCGGCCAGGAAACTTCGACCGGCTGGTTGCCTGCGGCGACCGCGTCCGCCGTCCAGTCGTTGACCGAGGGCTCGTTGAAATCGCCGAAGATGAAGCTCGCTGCGGCATCCCCGGACGCGGTGATCTCGTCGAGCAGCATCTTCACCGCCTCGCCGCGAGCGGCGGTGGCGGCCTCGGCGGCTTCCGCGCCCGTCTTCAGATACGGCGCCGGACCGTACTCGATATTGAGCAGTTGGTAGGGCTGGTACGGGAAATCGGTGAAATGCACGTTGAACGCATGCACCGTCGCGCCGTTCACGTCGATGGTGACGCCGAGGTCGTTCGGCGTCGCGCCGGTGATCGGGTAGCGGCTGATCACCGCGTTCGCCCACAGCGCGACGTTCTCCTGCGTCTGGTCGTAATAGTGATAGCCGAGCGCCTCGGCGATGGCCTTGGCGACGCTGTCGCCGACGGCCGGGCACGAGTCAGCGTCGCAGGGATCGGCCTCGAGCCGCGTTTCCTGCACGCCGATGATGTCGGGATTGGCGGCCTTGATCGCCGCGACGGTTTCCTCGACGCCTTTGCCGTCATTGGCGCCGCCGCCATAGACGTTGAAAGTCATCACGGTCAGCGTGGTTTCGGCATGTGTAGTGGTCGCGGCGGCCAGAATTGCCGCGGCAGCAAGCAGAATGCGCATGGATAGCCCCTTCTCCAGAATGGATGCGAATGCGCTAGCAGCGGGAAATGTCGGACCGATGACAGGCGGCGTCCGCGAAATCCTCCGCGCGGAACCCGGCCTTTCTCCCTCTTCAGCCCTGCCAGTATGCGCGCGCTCTTTCGGGAAGGAAAGCAAGCGCCCGCTCGAAATCCGCCGCGTGGCCATCGCCTTGTCAGCGTTCTGTAATTTTCGCTCCCCTACCGTCCAGCCATCGAAACAGGCGGACCGATGGCGACGACCGACACCATTATTGAAAAACCCGCTTCCGCGCCCGAAAAGCCGGCCGCCGTTCCCGTATGGGATCCCTTTGTGCGCCTGTTCCACTGGTCTCTCGTCTTCGCAGTGGCTGTTGCCGCCGTGACCGGCTTCCTCATGGGCGCGCCGTGGATTTCCCTTCATGCCTGGGCCGGGACGGCGATGGCGGCGCTCGTCGTCGCGCGCATCGTCTGGGGTTTTTCCGGCGGCGCCTATGCCCGTTTCTCCTCCTTTGTCGCCGGCCCGCGCGCGCTGATCGCGCATCTGCGCGGCATCGTGTCGGGCGAGGAGGGCCGCCATCTCGGCCACAACCCGGCGGGCGGACTCATGATTGTCGCCCTTATGGCGGTCGCCTTGGTGCTGGCCGTCACCGGCGCCGTCGCGCTCGGCGGCATGCTGAAGATCGGCCCGTTGGCTTCTGTCGCGGATTTCGCGGCAGGTCTCGGCGCGCGCGAGGTGCACGAACTGCTGGCCTGGGCGCTGCTTGGTCTCGTCGGCCTGCATGTCGCCGGCGCCGTGTTCGAGGGCCTGCGCACGCGCGACAATCTGGTCCGCGCCATGGTCACCGGCTCGAAGGAGGCGCGTCCGGGCGATCATGCCGCCCCGATG
>JBAQHA010000018.1:0-2517 GCA_049288075.1 Oricola sp. | reverse complement strand
CCTCCAGCTCCGCCTTGACCGGCACCGCCATCTCCGCAGCGCCGGTCGGCGTCGGCGCGCGCACATCGGCGGCGTGGTCGATCAGTGTCCAGTCGGTCTCGTGGCCGACGGCCGAGATCAGCGGGATCATCGAGTCCGCCGCCGCTCGCACCACGACTTCCTCGTTGAAGCCCCAGAGATCTTCCAGGCTGCCGCCGCCGCGCGCCACGATCAGCACGTCCGGCCGCGGAATGCCCTGGCTCCCGTCGAGCGCGTTGAAACCGCTGATCGCGTTGGCGACTTCCGCCGCCGAGGTCTCGCCCTGCACGCGTACCGGCCAGACGATGACGTGCAGCGGATAGCGGTCGTTGACCCGGTGCAGGATGTCGCGGATGACCGCGCCGGTGGGCGAGGTAACGACGCCAATGACGCGCGGCATGTAGGGAAGCAACTGCTTGCGCGCTTCGTCGAACAGGCCTTCCGCCGCCAGCCGCTTGCGTCGCTCCTCGAGCAGCGCCATCAACGCGCCCGCGCCGGCCGGCTCGATATTGTCGATGACGATCTGGTATTTCGACGAGCCGGGATAGGTGGTCAGCTTGCCGGTGGCGATCACCTCCAGCCCTTCCTCCGGCATGAAGGAGAGCTTGGAAAACGCGCCGCGCCAGATCACCGCGTCGATGCGCGCCTTGTCGTCCTTCAGCGTGAAATAGGCGTGGCCCGAGGAATGCGGGCCGCGATAGCCGGAAATCTCGCCGCGCACCCGCACGCGCTCGAAATTGTCCTCGATGGTGCGTTTGACCGCGAAGGATATCTCCGAGACCGAATATTCGACGATGTTGGAGCGCGGGGAATCGGCGTCTGGGATTTCATCCGTCATGGCGCTAGTAATCCCGAAGGGGGCCATCCGGTCAAGGCGGCGGCGGTGCGGGAAAATCCGCCCGGCCGCACTGGACGTTTGACAGGCGCATCCCATTTACATACCGATTTTGGAATATATAAACGCCCCAAACCGAGGAACGACACCCATGCAGACCGAAAAGATTGGAAACGCCAAGCTCGACACCTGGACGCCGAAGGAAGTCGCCGATGCCTATGCGAAGGGCGAAATCGTCCTGATCGACGTGCGCACACCGGCCGAATACATGTTCGAGCATGTCGACGGCGCGATGCTGGCGCCGATGTCCTTCATCAAGGTCAAGAACATTCCCGACAACGAAAAGCGCCCGGTTGTCTTCTATTGCGGCTCGGGCGTGCGGTCCAAGCGCATCGCGGCGATGTGCCTGGAAGGCGGCTTTTCCGAGATCGCCCACATGGAAGGCGGCTTCGGCGCGTGGAAAGCGAACGGCCTGCCCTATGTCGGGACCAACATGGCGACCGGCGCGCCGGAACTGCGCCAGCCCTGATATCGGCCTCCGGGCGGCGGCGTCGAGTCAGCGCCGCCGCTGCAGGCCCTTCATCCCTTCCATGTACTGGTCGAAGATCGAGTCCATCGTGCGCTGGTAGTTTTCCTGCGTGCGCCTGCCGGTCTCGAACATCTCGCCGAAAAGGTCGCCATAGGGATTGTCGCCGCGCGGCGCGGGTTCGGGTTCCGGTTCCGGCTCGGGCTGGCGAGCCTGCGGCTGCTGGCCGAAGCCGCCCTTCATCATCTCCTCGAAGATGCGCCCGAGCGGATTGTCCATCGGGTTCATCGGATTGTAGCCGCTCTCCTGTCGCCGCTGCGGCTCGGGCGCGCGCTGCGCAGCCCCGCCGCCGAACATGTCCTGCAGCGCCTTGCCGAAGGGATTGTCGAACGGGTTGGGCGCGGGAGCCGGCTCGGGCTGGCGCGGTTGCATCTGCCTGGCCATCTCCGCCTGCTGACGCATCATCTGCTCGATCACCTGGCCGATGATGTTCCCCTGCGCCGCGCCGAAGCCGGGCGCCGCGTTCATTTGCCCGGTCGACTGCTTGAAAAGCCCGCCCATCATGGTCGAGGCGATCACCGGCAGCATCTGCTTCAGCACTTCCTGGCCGATCCCGGTCGCCTGCGCCGCCTGCGCCGCCACGGCCCGGGAGACTTCCTTGGACCCGAACAGATGGCCGAGAATGCCGTTGCCGTCCTCGACGCCGGCGGGCGAGAAGGCCTTCCCCATGTCCTCGAAATACTTGGCGTGGTTGCCGCCGGCCAACGCCTGCAGGAAGGCGCCGACGCCCATCGGGTCGGACGCGTTGCGTTTCAGTCCGGTCGAAAAGGCCGGCATCAGCGCCTCGATCGCGGCTTCCGCCTGCTGCTGCGACAGCCCGAACTGCCGCGCCATCTGCGCGACCGCCTCGCCGTTCTGGGCATTCATGAACATGTCGAACAACGGCATCATGGCGATTCCTCCCGTAAGGTCAGAGCGAACATAGCATGCGCAAGGAAAGCGGCAATCCGGGGGAGGAACTGCGCGGCGGCCGGTTGACCTGCTGCCGGCATCGCTGTCCGACCGCTTCTCACCGAAGCTGGCGGGGCGGTGGGCTCCTTCCTCTCCCCTGCTTTGCGGGGGAGAGGTGGTCCGAAAG
>JBAQHA010000017.1:0-5239 GCA_049288075.1 Oricola sp. | reverse complement strand
GCCTTGCGCCGGGCGCCGCCGAAGGCGGAACCGAACAGTTCGGACAGTATATCTTCCGCCGCGCCCGGGCCCGCACCGCCGCGAAACTGGAAGCCGCCCTTGCCGGTGCGCGCGTCAAAACCGTCATAGGCCGTATAGGGATTGCCGCCCGCGAAACCCTGGAAGGTCTCGCGTCCTTCGGCGTCGATCTCGCCGCGGTCGAACTGCTTGCGCTTGGTTTCGTCGCCCACGATCTCATAGGCGCGCGAAATCTCCGTAAAGCGCTCCTGCGCTTTCGGGTCGGCCTGGTTCGCGTCCGGATGATACTTCTTGGCAAGCTTTCGGTACGCGGATTTTATTTCGGATGCGCTGGCCGTCTTGGCGACGCCGAGCACTGCATACGGGTCTCTCATGGCACTGTTGCGCTGTTTCAACTGAAGTTACCCTTCATATGATGGTAAATCACCGGAAATTCCAGATGCCTGGCGAAAACGGCCTGCGCCGTCAGGCGTCCTTGCCGAGCCCCAGCGGCTGCAGGACTCGCGTCCACCAGCCGGTGCGGCGATCGAGGCAGACATCGCCGGAATAGACGGTGACGCCGTCATAGGCGTCACGGGTGGCCGAGAACGAGCGGCAGACCTGGCCGGACAGCTTGCGCTGCTCGATTCCCGTTATGACGCCGGACGAGCCGGTCGACTGATTGGCCCAGGGAAGCGGCCCGGCCCGCAGCGATTTCAGGTCAGCCGAAGTCACGGCGTGACGGATCGTGTCCTCGTCGAGCAGCCGGTCCCGCTCCGCGCCGGTGGCGTCATCGACCGGGTTGAAAGGATCGCTGGAAATGACGGGCGAAGCGTCCGCGATGGCGATGGCGCCGACGGATGCGTCGTCGAGCCCCTTGCCGGTCAAGCTGCATGCCTGCAAAGATAGGGCGAGCGCACCGAGTGCGGCGATCCTGCACGCGGGCGCGGGCAGGCGTTTGAGCGCTCGCGCAAATAACCCGTTCGTGTGCAACACAACGCGCATGAATTCCAAACCATCGCCCATTTGCGGCATGACCGCAGTCCCGGAAAGAATATGACGTCCGCAGAGTTAACAAACACTGACTTCACCACCCGCGACGACCCGTTCGCCCTGTTCGGCGAATGGCTGGAGGAAGCCGGGAAATCCGAGATCAACGATCCGAACGCCCTTTCGCTGGCGACGGTCGACGCGGACGGGCTGCCTAATGTGCGCATGGTGCTGTTGAAGGAGTTCGACGAGCGCGGCTTCGTCTTCTACACCAACTTCGAAAGCCAGAAGGGCGAGGAAATTCTCGCCAGCCGCAAGGCGGCGATGTGCTTCCACTGGAAGTCCCTGCGCCGCCAGGTGCGGGTGAGGGGGCCGGTCACGATCGTCAGCGACGAGGAGGCGGACGCCTATTTCGCCTCGCGGGCCCGCGCCAGCCGCATCGGCGCCTGGGCGTCAAAGCAGTCACGCCCGCTGGAAAGCCGTTTCGCGCTGGAAAAGGAAGTCGCGAGATACACCGCCAAATATCCGCTCGGCGAGGTGCCGCGTCCGCCTTACTGGTCGGGCTTCCGGATTTCTCCGGTCTATATCGAGTTCTGGAAGGATGGCGCGTTCCGCCTGCACGACCGCGCGATCTTCCGCCGGGATGGCGAAGGCGAGCCATGGACGAAGACGCGGTTCTACCCGTAGGAGCGGCGGCCCGGCGCGCGGGCTTCACGCCTTGCCGGTCAGTTCGTCGACAAAGGCCGGCACGGTTTCGGTCGCCGGGCCGTGCCGGAAATCGTCGAACAGGTAGGTCCCGTCCGATGGCTGCAGGTTGATTTCCAGCGTCTCCGCCCCGCAGCGCGCCGCGATCTCCACGAACCCCGCCGCAGGATAGACCGCGCCGCTGGTGCCTATGGCGACGAACAGGTCGCAGCCGTCGAGGGCCTGCATGATCTCGTCCATGTGGTAAGGCATCTCCCCGAACCACACGATGTCGGGTCGCAGGTGGCCGAGCGTTCCGCACATCGGGCAGACGGTCTCCGTAGACAGATCCTCGCGCCACTCCACGCGGATATCGCAGGCGCGGCACCAGGCCCGGTTCAGTTCGCCATGCATGTGGAGGACGCATCGCGAGCCGCCGCGTTCGTGCAGGTCGTCGACGTTCTGGGTGACGAGCAGGAAATCCTGGCCGAATGCCTCTTCCAGCCGGGCGAGCGCCCGATGCGCCGCATTCGGCTCGACCGTGCGCAGTTGCGCCCGGCGTGCATTGTAGAAGCCGTGCACCAGTGCCGGGTCCGCCGCGAAGGCTTCCGGCGTCGCCAGCTTCGTCGGGTCGTATTGCGCCCACACGCCTTTCGGGTCGCGGAACGTGGACAGCCCGCTTTCCGCCGAGATGCCGGCGCCGGTGAGCACGACGATTTTCATGGACGGACCCGCGTGAAGACGACGAACGCAGGGTGCACCGATTGCATTTGCGCGGTCAATCGGCGAAAGCTGCGGCCCATGGGAGCAAAGGGACAAGGCATGGATACCGACCGCTATCTGCGGCGCATAGGCATCGACCGTCCGAGGCCGACAGCCGAGGGCCTGGCGGCGCTGCAGTCGGCGCAGATGCGCGCCATCACCTTCGAGAATATCGACCCGCTGCTCGGCGCCGTGCCGGATGTTTCGCTTGCCGGCATCTTCGCCAAGCTCGTCGACACGGGACGCGGCGGCTATTGTTTCGAACTCAACACGCTGTTCGGCGCGGCGCTCTCCGCCTTCGGTTTCGAGACGACGCGCATCATGGCGCGGGTGCGCAACGGCGCGCCGCAGGGCGGGCCGCGCAGCCACCTCGCCTGGATCGTGACCATCGATGGCGAGGAATGGCTCGCCGACACCGGCTTCGGCGGCTCGGGAACCTCCGTTCCGCTCAGGCTCTCCTCCCGCGACGCGCAGGCCGCGCCGACCGGCCGCTACCGGTTCGCGCAAGACGATGCGTCGGGCGAACTCGTGCTGGAGCGCGAAACGCCGGAAGGCTGGTTCTCGCTCTTCGGTTTCGACCGTGTGCCCGTGCGCGACGCCGACATCGAGACGGCGAATTTCGTCACCGCGCGCTGGGAGAAGGCGCCATTTCCCGCAAACCTGATGCTGAGCCGTCACCGCGAGGACGGCCGGATCAGCCTGCTCAACACGGCACTGCGCATCGAAGCCGGCGACGGCGTGACGAAGAGCGTGATCGGCTCGCTGCCGGAACTGCATGATCGCCTGGCGGACGACTTCGCGCTGCCGGTGGACCGTTCCATGGCGGGCGCTATATGGGACCGTCTTGAGAAGCTCGGGCATATCGAGCGCATGGCGGTATAGCGCCAGGGAAATCATCATGATCCCGATTTCAGTCCTCGATCTGTCGCCGATCCCGGAAGGCTTCACGGCGGCCGATGCGCTCGCCAACACGCTCGATCTCGCGCGCAACGCCGAAGCGTGGGGCTACAACCGTTACTGGCTCGCCGAGCATCATAACTCGGCCGGCATCGCCAGCGCCGCGACATCGGTGCTTATCGGCTATGTCGCCGGCGGCACGAAGACGATCCGCGTCGGCGCCGGCGGCGTGATGCTGCCGAACCATGCGCCGCTGGTGATCGCCGAGCAGTTCGGCACGCTGGCGACGCTTTATCCGGACCGCATCGATCTCGGCCTGGGCCGCGCGCCCGGCACAGACATGGCGACCGCGCGGGCGTTGCGCCGGGGCCTCGACCAGGCGGACGGCTTTCCGAACGACGTGATCGAACTGATGAGCTATTTCGAGGACGAGCCGCCGGAGGGCGGCCGCGTGCGCGCCATTCCCGGCAGCGGCACCCATGTGCCGGTCTGGATCCTCGGGTCGAGCCTCTACGGCGCGCAACTCGCCGCCTATCTCGGCCTGCCCTACGCCTTTGCCTCCCATTTCGCGCCCGCGGCGCTGGACGAGGCGCTGGAAGTCTATCGCCGCACCTTCCGCCCGTCCGGCCATCTCGACCGGCCGCGCTTCATGCTGGCGGTCAACGTTTTCGCGGCGGCGACCGACGAGGAAGGGCGTTTTCTCAGGACGTCGATGCAGCTCGGTTTCGCCCGGCTGCGTTCCGGCCGGCCCGGCCCGCTGCCGCGTCCGGTCGAAAATCTCGACGAGCATATCGATCCGTCGATGCGGGCCATGGTCGACGAGGCGTTGTCGGTGACCGCGGTCGGTTCGCCGGACACCGTGCGGACGCAGCTCGCCGCGTTCATCGAGCGCTACGCGCCCGACGAACTGATCCTCACCGGCCAGATCCACGACCACGCGGCCCGGCTCTCTTCCTTCCGCATCGCCGCCGAAATGGCCGCCTCGCTGCGGCCATCTTGACTGCGGCCAATTCCCATCGCGCCGCGACGGTGCTATCTCCAATCCAACGACAAACTCCGGTACGGTGACACATGGCTTTCGAAGGACTGATCACGCGGCTGAACATGATGTTCAACGACATGGAGAACCAGCCGGAAGACGACTACGAACTGCTCGAACAGATCCATCAGGAACTCAACCAGATGAAGGCGACCGGCCAGCCTTTGCCCGAGGATCTTGTCGAGCTCGAGGAACGGCTCAATGCCGAGTTCGCGAAGCGCGGCATGACGCCGCCCGGCGAACCGCAAGACTGACGCATGGACCGGGTGGCGGATCCGTCCATCGATCCCGGCGAGATAGAAGCCTTCCGGGCCCTGCAGGCGCGCCTTCGCCCCCTCTATGAAAGGATTTTTCCCGATCCGTCGCTGCCGCGGACGGTGCTGATCTTGCCGAGCCTGTCGCTCGATGCGGATGTGCTGGCGCGCATATCGGCCGTTCCCGCCTACGAGGAACGCATGCTGTGCCTGCTGCTGCTCCTGCGCATGCCGGCGACCCGCGCCGTCTACGTGACCAGCGCGCCGGTCGCCGACGCCACGGTCGACTACTATCTGCACCTGCTGGAGGGCATACCGCACCGCCACGCCCGCGAACGGTTGACGCTGTTTTCCTGCCACGACAATTCGTCGGAACCGCTGAGCTCCAAGATCCTGCGCCGGCCGCGGCTCCTGAAACGAATCCGCGAAGCGCTTGGCGATCCCGCGCTCGCCCACATGGCCTGTTTCAACGTGACGCCGCTTGAGCGCCGGCTGGCGCTCGAACTCGGCATACCGATCTACGGCTGCGATCCGGAACTGCTGCCGTTCGGCTCGAAGAGCGGCGCGCGCAAGCTGTTCCGCGAGGCCGGCGTCGCCATGCCGGACGGGTTCGAGG
>JBAQHA010000016.1:0-2455 GCA_049288075.1 Oricola sp. | reverse complement strand
GGTCGAGCCGGCGGTCATCCTCGTCGGTATCCACAATGATCTCGTAGTCGACGGAGATCATCTTTGGCGGGGCATCCTGCCGGACGCCGTGGAGCTTCACCTCAACGCCGCGCAGCTCGAATTTCAGCATCGGCGTGACGCGCTCGATGCCCTTGATCATGCAGGCCGCCACCGCCGCCAGAAGCAGCTCGGCAGGGTTGAAGGCGTCCTCGCGGCCTTTGACATCGGTGTCGAGCGTGATTTCCGCCCGTTTCGTCGAGGCGAGGCTGCCGTGATCGTCAACGCGTCGCGCCTGAACGGAGTATTCCAGCATCGGTCTCTATCCTTTCTTCAGCGGCGCCATGAGGACCGGACGGCGCGCCGTTTCGCACACCTTCGCGGCCGTGCCGCCGATGAACTTATCCGCAATCCAGTTTCGACCGTAACATTTGTATCGCTTCTACTCTTCTGGTTCGGTGCCCGGGACAAGAAATATCGGCAGTTCGTCCGCCGGCTTTGCCGTAAGCTCGTCGTCTGTCAGCCGGGCATAGACCTCGATCAGTGTGCCGTCCGGATCCTTGAGCCACAGCTCGTGCAGCGGCGTGCCTTTCCAGGTTGTGCGCGGCGGTTTTTCGATATGCGCGCCGAATGCAAGGGCGCGATCATAGGCATCGATAATGGCGGCCTTGTCAGCAACACCGATGCCGATATGGTAGAGCGTGTCGTGGTGCAGTTCCTTGCCGTCGGAGACCAGCAGCACGAAGTTCAGATTGAGGTCCGGCCGGATGAAGGTGGCATAGCGATGGGTCCATTCCTTGGGCCAGGTGTTAAGCAACCAGGCATAGAACCGGGTGCTCGTCGCAAGATCCCGGACACGGATGCTTGCATGGAATTCCTCTGACGGCGGACCGTCGCCAAAATCCGCCAACGCCTTCAGGACATCCAGCCGCGCCCTGATCTGATCGCGCGCGGTGCGGAAGCGCTGCCGCATTTCCTCGGCAGGAATCGATGCATCCTTCGGGGCAGGGTCGGCGATCGGCCAATGAAGACGGCGTACGCGCCCCGGCAGAACCGGGCAGACCTCTTCGGCGCAGAGCGTGACAACGAGATCGACCCCCTCGACATTGATTTCGTCAACTGATTTCGAGCGGTGCCCGGAAATGTCCACACCGATCCCGGCCATCGCCTCGATTGCATAGGGATTGACCGTCGCAGGCTCGGAGCCCGCACTCATCACGGTCACATCATCACCAAAGATGCTCCTCGCCAGACCTTCGGCCATCTGGCTGCGCGCCGAGTTGGCGACACAGAGAAATAGAATATTGCGCATCGCCATCCTCCTATTTCGCGGCTTGCCGCATGGGTTCGCCCGCCGGTTCGTCGAACCAGCGCCGCTGCAGCCAGAGCGCGACCGCCCCAAGCGAGATCAGGACCGTCACTTCGACCAGCGGCCCGATAACCGTCGCGAACGCCACGGGAGACGCTAGTCCGAACGCCGCAATGGCGACCGCGATCGCGAGCTCCAAATTGTTGCTGGCGGCCGCAAAGATCCAGACCGTCAGATAGCGGTCGAGGAACGACAATCTCTTCCGTGGGGCGGCGGACGCCATGAGTTACTCCTTTATCGGCCGCCAATCGTCGATTGGCGGCTTTTTTGGTCGACGTTAGCGGATAGTCGAATCCACCTTCAGGCCGCCTCGTCCGCCCTCACGCCCGCAAGTGCGCGCAGGCGCTCCGCTCCAACCGGCTCCTGCGCCTGCATGGGAACGACCGCATAGCGGCGTGCGTGCTTTTGCTTCACTTGTGCGATCTGGTCCAGCTCGGCTTCCGCTCTACGCGCCAGCAAAGGATGCCGGGTATCGGCGGCTGCAAGACTGGCATTGACGATCCACCCCCAGGGCTCGATGCCGGCCCGGCGCAGATCGTCCTGGAGATGCGCCGCTTCAAGGACCGGCGTCGTTTCCGGCAGTGTTACGATCAGGATCGTGGTCTGTTCGGGATCCTGCAGGCGCATCATCGGCGTCACGATCCGGGCCTGCGTGCTGGCCGCCGCATGGCGTACGATGTCACGGTGGTAGGAGCCGGTGGCGTCGAGAAGCAACAGGGTGTGTCCCGTGGGCGCGGTATCCATCACGACGAAATGCCGGTTGCTTTCGCGAATGACCCGCGAGAACGCCTGGAAGACGGCAATCTCCTCGGTACAGGGCGACCGCAAATCCTCTTCAAGCATCGCACGGGCCTGGGTATCGAGATCCCTGCCCTTCGTCTCAAGCACATGGTCGCGATAGCGCGCCGTCTCTTCCGCAGGGTCGATCCGGCTCACGGTCAGTCCGGGCACTTCACCGTCGAGCGTCTCCGCGAGGTGAGCAGCGGGATCTGTGGTTGTCAGTAGAACCTCATGGCCGCGTGCCGCGAGCTCGACGGCGACGGCCGCAGCGATGGTGGTCTTGCCGACACCGCCCTTGCCCATGCACAT
>JBAQHA010000015.1:0-2840 GCA_049288075.1 Oricola sp. | reverse complement strand
CTCACGCAAGCTCAGAAGCTTCAACGAGACGGCGTTTCAGTAGGCGGACGGGCCCGCGGCGGGGCCCGCCCTCGCCTCGATCAGGGCTGCTGGATCGACTGGATGTAATAGACCAGTTCGAGGACGCGGGCGCGCACGGCGGCCTCGCCGCCATAGGGTCCGTAACTCTGGCCGACATCCTCGACGTAGCGGCTGCCCCACACCGGCATGTCGCGCTCGCCGTGACCGGAAACCATCGTGCGTCCGTCGATCACCTGAAACACCTCCATGAACGGGAATACGCCCTGGTTGTTGGCGGTCAGCTTGGTGAGGTCGGTCGGCTTGACGTTCAGGAACTGGACGAGGTTGCCGTCGCCGCGTCCCGATGCGCCGTGGCACACCGCGCAGGAATTCAGGAATTCCGTCTCGCTCGCCGCCATCATCCCCTGCGCGCTGGCCGCCGAACTTGCCGCAATTGCGGCCAGCCCCGCAACTCCGCCGGCAAGGATGCTCGTGAAATTCCCTCTTCTCATGACATTTCCTCCCGTTTCGCCGTGGCCAGGATCGGCCGTGAACAACGTCGACAGAGTATCCTTACGTAAGGGGATTGCCTTGACGGACATCAATGCGCGGCGCGCAAGACCGGTCGGGCCGGTCCGCGGAACATCCCGTGCGCCCTTCAATTCGCGGCGCACACGCTTTAGGCTCTGGCGAATCGCCGCTTTCCCCTGCAACAGGCCGTGAACGGACCCGCCCATGCCCTTCCTGCCCCGCGCCGTCTATCCGCTGATGATCGGCTCCGGCCTGCTCATGTATGCGGGCGGCGTGAACGGGCTGATCCTGCCCGTGCGCGGCAGCCAGGAAGGCTTTTCCTCGTTCGCGCTCGGCCTGCTCGGCACCGGCTGGGCGCTCGGCTACATTCTCGGCTGCCTGATGATGCCGCGCACCGTCGCGCGCGTCGGCCATATCCGCGCCTTCTCGGCGATGACGGCCCTTGCCGTCATCTCGGTGCTGGCCTCTTTGCTGGTGATCGAGCCGTGGGCCTGGATTCCTCTGCGCGGCGTCGCGGGCTTTGCCTTCGCGGGCGCGGCGATGATCGTCGAAAGCTGGCTCAACGAGCGCGCGGAGGCGGGCTCGCGCGGGCGGGTGTTCGGCCTCTACACGATGGTCAATCTCGCCGCCACGACGCTCGGCCAGATCTCGCTGACCTTCGGCGAGACCTCGACGCATTTCTTCTTCGTCATCGCCGCGATCTTCTACGCGATGGCGCTGTTTCCGAGCGGACTCTACGCCAGCCACGCGCCCAATCCGCTGGTCGGCGCGTCGCTCGACCTGCCGACGCTGTGGCGCAATTCGCCGATCGCGGTCGTCTCGGTGATCCTGATCGGCATATCCAACAGCGCCTTCGGTACGCTCGGGGCGGTCTATGGCGACCAGATCCATCTCGATATCGCGACCATCGCGGCGTTCATGAGCGTCTCGATCCTCGCAGGCGCGGTGGCGCAGGTGCCGATCGGCTATTTCTCCGACCGGATCGACCGGCGAAAGGTGCTGGTCGCCATCGCGGTCCTGGCGCTCGCTGTCGACGGTTTCCTGATCGCCTTCACGCCGTCATCGGTCATGATCGTGCTGGTCGCGTCCGCCCTGCTCGGCGCCTGCATCTATTCGATGTATCCGGTGATCGTGGCGCATGCCAACGACCACGCCCCGGCGAACTATTTCCTGCGCACCTCGGGCGGATTGCTGCTGCTCTACGGCGTCGGCTCCATCGCCGGTCCGCTCGCGGCGGGCGTGGTAATGTCCTTTGCCGGGCCGCCGGGCCTGTTCGTCACAATCGCGTTCGCGCATCTCGTCCTGATCGGCTACGCGCTGTGGCGCATCCGCCAGCGCGCCGCGCCGCCGCAGCGGGCCGATTTCGTCCCGGCCCATCCGGCGCGCATGTCGACGACGGAGACCGCGTCGCTTGACCCGCGCGCCGAGGAAGAGGAAATCGAACAGCAGCGAGTCGAGGAACCGGCGGAAGAAGAGGTCGACTGAGCGCCATTCGGGCGTCATCGCAGGACGGAAACGTCACAGAAAGCGCATGATTTCCGGGCGACAATCGCGCCGATGGAGGCAATCGCATGTCGCAAGCATTCCTGTCCCACCTGACCGACGCGCTGGCGCGGATCGAGGCCGAGGGCCTGACCAAGCGCGAACGGGCCATCGTCTCGCCGCAGGCCGGCCATATCCGCATCCGCTCCGATGGCGGCAGCCGCGAGGTGCTGAACCTCTGCGCCAACAACTATCTCGGTCTCGCCGACAATCCGCGCCTGATCGCCGCCGCCAAGGCGTCGCTCGACAAGGACGGTTTCGGCATGGCCTCGGTGCGCTTCATCTGCGGCACGCGCGCCTCGCATCGCGAACTGGAACAGGCACTTGCGGCGTTTCTCGGAAAAGATGATTCAATTCTCTTCGCCGCCTGTTTCGACGCGAACGGGGGCCTGTTCGAGCCGCTGCTCGGGGCCGAGGACGCCATCGTCTCCGACGCGCTCAACCACGCCTCGATCATCGACGGCATAAGGCTGTGCAAGGCCAGGCGATACCGCTACGCCAATTCCGACATGGCCGATCTCGAGGCGCAGTTGAAGGCCGCGCGCGCCGACGGCGCCCGCCACATCATGATCGCCACCGACGGCGTGTTTTCCATGGACGGCTATCTGGCGAAGCTGCCGGAGATCGCGGCGTTGGCCGAGGCCCACGACGCGGTCGTGATGGTCGACGACTGCCACGCCACCGGCTTCATGGGGCCGCAGGGCCGTGGCACGCCGCATCATCACGGCGTCGCCGACAAGGTCGCGATCCTGACCGGCACGCTCGGC
>JBAQHA010000014.1:0-2422 GCA_049288075.1 Oricola sp. | reverse complement strand
GGTCAGGCTCGCCGCCTCGCCCGCTGGCGCGCCAGGCGCGATCTCGGGCTGCTGCGCGCCCCGCGCTTCTCCCCCATGCGCCCCGGCTGGCCGCCAGGTCGCCGCAAGCGGCCGATCCACGAGATCGACGAGATCCTCAAGGACCTCCATTCGCTGGCGGTTTACGCGGAGAAGTCGCCGAACTCGTCGTAAGCGGACGGCGAACCGCTACCGCCGTTCGTAGGCCGCGGCGTTCTCGGCGGTCATGTCGATCTCGACCGTGATCGTTCCGTCGTCGGCCGTTTCGCGGTTGCGGACCTGGCCGTGCTCGTAGAGCCAGGCGAGATCGCCGTAATGGTCGGGCGCGATCGTGAATCGCCTGGCGACCAGCGCGCCGGCGACGCGATCCTCTATTTCCTTGAGCAGCCGCTCGACGCCCTCGCCCGTGATCGCGGACACGGCGACGATCGCCGGGCCGGCGGCGCTCGCCTGCGCGCGGGCCACGAGATCGTCCTTGGCCTCCGGGTCGATGATGTCGATCTTGTTCCAGACCTCGATCACGTGCTTGGCGTCTTCCGGGTCGACCTCGAGATCGCGCAGGATCTGCGCCACGTCGCCGGCCTCTTCCTTCGAGGCTTCGCTCGAAATGTCGCGCACATGCAATACGACGTCCGCCTCCTGCACCTCTTCGAGCGTCGCGCGGAAGGCGGCGACGAGGTGGGTCGGCAGGTCGGAGATGAAGCCCACCGTGTCGGACAGGATCACCCAGGTCCCGCCCGGCAGCCGGACACGGCGCAGCGTCGGGTCGAGCGTGGCGAAGAGCATGTTCTCGGCCAGCACCTCGGCGCCGGTCATCCGGTTGAACAGCGTCGACTTGCCGGCGTTGGTGTAGCCGACCAGCGAGACGATCGGCAGCGGCACCTTCTTGCGCTTCGAGCGGTGCAGCGTGCGGGTGCGGCGCACCGCTTCCAGCTCGCGTTCCAGTTTCTTGATCTTGTCCTGCAGGATGCGGCGGTCGGCCTCGATCTGGGTTTCGCCGGGGCCGCCGAGGAAACCGGCGCCGCCGCGCTGGCGCTCGAGGTGGGTCCACGACCGCACGAGACGGCCCTTCTGGTAGTTCAGATGCGCCAGCTCCACCTGCAGCGAGCCTTCCTTCGTCTGCGCGCGGCGGCCGAAGATTTCGAGGATCAGGCCGGTCCGGTCGAGGACCTTGGCGTTCCATTCCTTTTCGAGATTGCGCTGCTGCACCGGCGTCAGGGCGTGGTCGACGACCACGAGGCCGGCTTCGGCCGCCGTGACGATCTCGCCGATCTCCTTGACCTTGCCCGATCCCATCAGGGTCGCGGGCTGCGGTTTGGAGACGGGCACGATGGCGCTGTGGGCGATTTCGAGGTCGATCGCGCGCGCCAGGCCCTCCGCCTCGATCAGGCGATTGGCGGCGCTGCGGCGCGGCGCCGCTTCCGTCCCCTGCCCCTGCCCCTTGATATCCGGCTCAAGGACAATGGCCACCATCGGCGCGCGCATCCGCTCCTCGCCCTTCGGCTTTCGCGCGCGGGCGGCTTCGGGATGTGTCTCGCCTGGTTCCGTCAATCGGTCTTCGCAACCGCGTCTTCGTTTTCGAACATGTTTACCGGCTGCCCCGGCATGATGGTCGAGATCGCGTGCTTGTACACCAGCTGGGCGTGGCCGTCGCGGCGCAACAATACGCAGAAATTGTCGAATGAAGTTACCACTCCCGTCAGTTTTACTCCGTTCACGAGGAAGATCGTCAAAGGAATTTTTTGCTTTCGGACAGCATTGAGAAATTGGTCTTGCAGATTTTGGGAGCGCTCAGCCATGTTTTTTCCGTTTGTTCTGCCAAGATTGAATTAGTCGCCACGGCGGCGACCTTCAATGCGGCTATCGTAAGAATCCCGCTGATTATTTTCAATCGCTAAAAAAATGATTTGCCGCGAATCGTTTCAGATTGGCACACGCCTCTTAAACCGGAGTCTTTTCCGCCGCATCGAAAAATGCATCCCGCAGCGCCAGCGCGACCGAACCGGGGTGGCCGTTGGCGACGGGAGACCCGTCGATCCTGACCACCGGCATGACCAGCGTCGTCGCCGCCGTGATGAAAGCCTCGCGGGCCAGCTTGGCTTCCTCGACGCTGAAACCGCGTTCCTCCACCTTCAATCCGCGCGCTGCCGCGACATCCAGGACGGTGGTTCGCGTGACGCCGCGCAGGATGCCGAACTCGGCCGGGCGCGTCACGAGCACGCCGTCGGCGGTGACGATCCAGACATTGGTCGCCGCGCCCTCCTTGACCGTGCCGTCCGCGTCGACGAACCAGGCCTCGGCGGCGCCGGCCTCCTTCGCCTTCTGGCGGGCGAGCACGTTCGGCAGCAGGCCGACCGTCTTGATATCGACGCGATCCCAGCGGTTCTCCGGCACGGTGATGACC
>JBAQHA010000013.1:0-3557 GCA_049288075.1 Oricola sp. | reverse complement strand
GCATATCACGGCCGACGCCAGCCCCTAACACGGTATTTGGGGTTCCGTGCGGCGCAGGACAAAAGGCGGCAAGCGGCGCGCGGGCATTTCCCGTCAAGCAATTTCAATTCCTGGCGACATGCTCGCGCGGGGGTTGCGAGAAAATCGAATTGTTAATTGAAAAAACTGCCAAATTTAGGTTTGCTTAAGGTCTCAATAACTTCGTGGTAACCGTGTGCAGCCTATTGTCCGAGACGAGGCGGGCGAAAGTTCGTCTCGATCTCCGGAGAAGGTACTGCGTACCGGAGCCTCATTTTTTTCCGCCGCGTATCTGGCGGACTCCAGAAAAGCCGGTTCTCCGGTGACCGCATGCGACGGAAGCGTTGCCTGCGGTTATGGTGTTTGTTCCGGGCGGTTTTCCCGATATCGCTTTTCTCCCGGCGCGTCTTCCAGTAGCCAAGGCTCATGACCAGGGCCATCATGTTTCAGGGGACGGGTTCGGATGTCGGCAAGACCGTGCTTGTCGCCGGGCTGTGCCGGCTGCTTGCCAATCGTGGCCTGACCGTGCGCCCCTTCAAGCCCCAGAACATGTCGAACAACGCGGCTGTCGCCGACGACGGCGGCGAGATCGGCCGGGCGCAATGGCTGCAGGCACTGGCCTGCCGGACGCCCGCCTCGGTGCATATGAACCCGGTGCTGCTTAAGCCGCAGAGCGATCAGGGCAGCCAGATCATCGTACAGGGCAAGGTGCGCGGCGAGGCGAAGGGGCGAGACTATCAGCGGCTGAAACCGGAATTGTTGTCGAGCGTGCTCGACAGCTATGCAAGGCTCGGCGCGGAGGCCGATATCGTGCTTGTCGAGGGGGCTGGATCGCCGGCCGAAATCAATCTGCGCGCAGGCGACATCGCCAATATGGGGTTCGCCACCGCTGCCAAGGCGCCGGTCGTGCTGGTCGGCGATATCGACCGGGGCGGCGTGATCGCCTCGCTGGTCGGGACGCATGCCGTGCTCGACGAGGCCGACCGTGCGACGATATGCGGCTACCTGATCAACAAGTTCCGCGGCGACATCAGCCTGTTCGACGACGGGCTGACGGCCATCACGGCCCATACTGGCTGGAGGTCGTTCGGGGTGCTGCCGTGGCTGAAAGACGCCAGACGCCTGCCGGCGGAGGATTCGGTCGCGCTCGAACGGATGATCGCCGGCGGACGCGACGGCATAAGGATCGCGGTGCCGGTGCTCGACCGGGTCGCCAATTTCGACGATCTCGACCCGCTGGCGGCGGAGGAGGGCGTCGAGGTCGTCTTCGTGCGGCCCGGAGAGCGGCTGCCGGCGGACGCCGCGGCGGTGATCATTCCCGGATCGAAATCGACCATCGCCGACCTGATCCGCTTCCGCGACAATGGTTGGGACGCGGATCTGCGCGCGCACCTGGCGCGCGGCGGGCATGTCGCCGGCATTTGCGGCGGCTACCAGATGCTCGGCCGCATCGTGCGCGATCCGCTCGGCATCGAGGGCGACATCACCAAGACGGTCGGGCTCGGACTGCTCGATCTGGAAACCGAGATGGCGCCCGAGAAGCGGGTGATGAACGTGGCGGCGCATTCGCCGGTCCACGACGTTGACCTGACCGGCTACGAAATCCATCTCGGCGTCACCCGCGGCCCCGATTGCGCGCGGCCGGCGCTGACGATCGACGGGCGGCCGGACGGCGCGGTTTCCGCGGACGGGCGCGTGTTCGGGACCTATCTGCACGGACTGTTCGACAGCGGCGCCTTCCGGGCGGCGTATCTCGCCGGACTCGGCGCGGGTTCGTCAGGCGGCGACCATCGCGCAAGCGTCGATGCGGCGCTCGACGGCATCGCCGAAGAGATGGAGCGGCATCTGGATATCGAGGGATTGCTGGCGGCCGCCGGGTAGAAGATCAGGCGACGTTCCAGTCCGAGCCGGGACGGACTTTGTCCTCGTCGTCGTCCTCGAAATCGGGATGGGTGTGCCAGAGCGTCGGCAGGCCGTTGAACTCGCAAAGGTTCCGGCCGCCGCGCTTGGCGCGGTACAGCGCGAAATCCGCGCCCTGGTAGATCGTCTGGTAGGAGGCGCCGCGCGGGAACAGCGCCCCGCCGAGGCTGGCGGTCACGCGAATGACCTCGCCCTCGTAATGGGTTCGGCAGTCCTCCAATGCCGAACGGATGCGTTCAGCGGCCTGGACGGCGCCGGTCGCTCCCGCATTAACCAGATAGACCGCGAATTCCTCGCCGCCGAGGCGGGCGACGAAGTCGCGCTCGAACACGTTGCCGGCGACGCAGACCGAGACCATGCGCAGCACATGGTCGCCGGCGGCGTGGCCATGGGTGTCGTTGATGGCCTTGAAGTGGTCGATGTCGATGATGATCAGCGCGTCGTCGAGCGCATGCGCGTCATCCGGCTGGGCGGCGCGCTTGTGGATCACTTCTTCCAGTGCATTGCGGTTGAGCAGACCGGTCAGGCCATCGCGGCGCGCCATCTCCTTCAACTGCGCGTTGAACTTGCCCATGCGCAGCGTGGTGAAGAAGAACATGCCGAACAGCGGCGCGGCGAGAAAGGTGGCCAGGCCGAAGGCGAAGACACGCAGCGACGGGCCATAGCGATCGGCGATTTCAGGAAACAACTGGAGGTACAACCGATCGGTCGCGAACACCGCCAGCAGTGCGACCGCGAGGCCCCACAGGATGGTTTTGCGAATCGCCTGTGGCGTATCGCGGACTATGAAGATTCCTTCGAACATAAAGGCCAGTCAGGTGTTTCGACACGTGCGCGCCTTCCATATCGCGCTTAGCGTTAACTTCTGTTCACTTCCGGCAGATGCACCGGGAATCATAAGGAGAGTGGTTAACCTTTTCTGTGGCGCCGTTCCGCTTCGGCACAGGTGGCGCCTGGCGGCAAACGCGATTGACTTCCGTCGCCGGCGGAGCCTATGCGTGGAGCGTCATGGTTTCCGCGCCGGACGAAACGGCGCGGGACGAAGAGGGAATGCGAAGGACGGACCCGAACCGGGCGTCCGAAACGCAGCCGACCCCGCGACTGTAGAACGGCGCGGCGACCGTTTCTCCGGCCAGACCGGAGCGCCACTGGATTTTTCCGGGAAGGCGAGGACGCCGGAATGCGCGCCGTGAGCCAGGAGACCTGCCATGGCATCGATCTCAAGGGGCGGGGAGCTCCCGGACGGACACGGCCTCGAGCCCGGATGGGCCGAAATGGGGGAGGCCGCAGTCGCGATCCGGGCAACCGCCAGAAATTCGGGAGTTGTCCGATGTATTCCGAGACCGCTCTACAGGCGACCGCAGGGGCGACGCTCGTGCTCGGCGGCGCGCGCTCGGGCAAATCGGCCCTTGCCGAAGGGATTGTTCTCGCGTCCGGTCTCGACGCGATCTATGTGGCGACGGGGCAGGTGAGCGATCCGGAGATGCGCGTGCGTATCGACAGGCACCGGGAACGGCGCGGGCCGGAATGGACGACCATCGAGGAGCCGGACGATCTCGAAGGCGCGCTCGTTCGCGAGGCGAAACCCGGCCGGGCGTTGCTGGTCGACTGCCTGACCT
>JBAQHA010000012.1:0-2885 GCA_049288075.1 Oricola sp. | reverse complement strand
GGCGCGCAACCAGCCGGCGATCGATGCGTAGAAGGCGCCGGCCAGAGCGCCGGCGATCAGCGCCAGCGGCAGGTGGATGGCCCATGGCAGGCCCGACAGCGAGAAGCCGACGACGGCCGCCGCCATGCCGCCCACGACAATCTGGCCCTCGGCGCCGATGTTGAACAGGCCGGCGCGGAAGCCGAGCGCGAGGCCGAGGCCGGCGAGGATCAGCGGGGCGGCCGAGGTGAAGGTCTCGGAGAGCGCGTTGAGCGAGCCGACCGACCCTTCGAGCAGGGCAAGATAGGAGCGGCCGATGGTCGGCAGGTCGACATTGGTCGCCAACATGACGACGGCGCCGGCGATCAACGCGACAACAACAGCGAAGATCGGCACGACGACCAGATCCTCGAACTCGGCGCGGTCCGGCGCGGCGCGGCGCAGCAGCTGTTCCTGCAGATTGGCCCGTTCGGTGGTAGTATCGGTCATACATGCGCTCCCGCCATCGCGAGGCCGACGGCATTCTTGTCGATCGGACCCTTCGTTGCGTCGTATTCGGCGACGATCCGGCCGTCGAACATGACGAGGATGCGATCCGACAGGGACATGATCTCGTCGAGCTCGGACGACACGATCAGCACGCCGTCACCCTCGTCGCGCGAATGCATCAGCCGGCTGTGGATATATTCGATGGAGCCGACGTCGAGGCCGCGCGTCGGCTGCGAGGCGATGACAAGATTGGTCTCGCGCTCCAGTTCGCGGGCGACGACCATCTTCTGCTGGTTGCCGCCCGACAGGTTGCCGGCCCTGAGATAGACCGACGGCGTGCGCACGTCGAAGTCGACGGCATATTTCGCCGCCGTCTTCAGCACTTCCGGCCACCTGATGCTCGGCCCCGACGAGAAGCGATCCTCGTAGTAGGTATTGAGCACCATGTTCTCGTAGAGAGTGAAATTGGCGATCATGCCGGACTTGTGCCGGTCCTCCGGGATATGGGCCATGCCGAGCCGGTGGCGTTCGCGCACGGAAGCGTGGGTGATGTCGCGATCGAGGAACTTCACCTTGCCGCCGGTGACGTGCATCAGTCCGGTGATCGCCTCGATCAGTTCGGACTGGCCGTTACCCTGGACGCCGGCGATCCCGACGACCTCGCCCGAGCGGACATGAAAGCCGACATGGTCGACGACGATCACGTCATTGTCATTCAGGACGACGAGGTCCTCCACGTCGAGCATTGTCTCGCCAGGCTTGAACGGGCCCTTGCTGACGTCGAAGGAAACCGGCCGTCCGACCATCATCTCGGCCAGTTCCTGCTCGGTCGTCGTCTTCGGATCGCCCTCGCCGACGATGCGGCCGCCGCGCAGCACGCTGATACGGTCGGCGACCTCGATGATCTCGTGCAGCTTGTGGGTGATGAAGACCAGCGCCTTGCCGGCGTCGCGCAGCGAGCGGACGATCTTGAAGAAGTCCTCGACCTCCTGCGGCGTCAGCACGGCGGTCGGCTCATCGAGGATCAGCACTTCCGCCGAGCGGAACAGGACCTTGAGAATCTCGACGCGCTGCTGGATGCCGACCGGAAGGTCCTCGATCAGCGCGTCAGGATCGACTTGCAGGCCATATTTGTCGTTGATCTCGCGCACCTGCTTTCGGGCGGCGGCGAGGTCGAGATAGTCGAGCTGTCGCGTCGGTTCGACGCCGAGGATGACGTTCTCGGCGACGGTGAAGACGGGGACGAGCATGAAGTGCTGGTGGACCATGCCAATGCCGGCGGCGATGCCGTCGCCCGGTCCGTGAAAGGTGACCGGTTTGCCGTCGATCAGGACCTGGCCCTCGTCGGGGGAATAGAGCCCCGACAGGATGTTCATCATCGTGGACTTGCCGGCGCCGTTCTCGCCGAGGAGACCGAGGACCTCGCCAGCGCGGATCGTCAGATTGACACCGTCATTGGCCGTAACCGGTCCGAAACGCTTTGTAATCCCACGAAGCTCAACTTCCACCGCGTCGCTCTCCCCAGACCCCAGGCATATGAAAACCCGCCGCCGCGCGGGACGCGGCGACGGGTGAAATCGGTACGCTATCAGCCGCCGATCTTTATCGAGCCGTCGACGATACCGGCCTTGATCTCTTCGAGCTCGGCCTTCAGTTCGGCCGGAACCTTGTCCTCGAAGTCGTGGAACGGAGCGAGGCCGACGCCGTCATTGGCGAGCGTGCCGACAGTGACCCCACCCTGGAAGGTGTTGTCCATCGCCGACTTGATCACCGCCTCGACAGTGGCGTCCATGCGCTTCAGGACCGAGGTCAGGTAGACTTGCTTCTTCTCGGAGTCGGTCAAGTACTGGTCGGCGTCGACGCCGATGATCATCAGCTTGTCGGTGCCGAGTTCGTCGGCAAGCGCGGCTGAGCCGAGGCCAACGGGGCCAGCGACCGGCATGACGATGTCGGCGCCCTCGTCGTAGAGGTTCTGCGCGAAGGCGCGGCCGTCATCCAGGCTGTCGAAGTTGTTGGTGAACAGGCCTTCCTTGGACTCCGGGTTCCAGCCGAGCACGTTGACGCTCGTGCCCTTCTTCTCGTTGTAATACTTCACGCCAAGCGCGAAGCCGTCCATGAAGACGGTCACCGGCGGGATGTTGATGCCCCCGAAGGTGCCGACGGTACCGGTCTTGGACATGCCGGCGGCGAGATAGCCAGCGAGGAAGGCTGCCTGGTCGGTCGCGAAGACCTGGCCAACGACGTTCGGGATCGCCGGGTCGTAGGCGTAGTCGACGATGGAGAACTTCTGGTTCGGGTTGGCTTCGGCGGCCGCCTTTGTGGCGTCGCCCATCAGGAAGCCGACGGTGATGATCACGTCGCAACCGCCGCCGAGCAGGGAGTTGAGGTTCGGTTCATAATCGGCTTCGGTCTGGCTC
>JBAQHA010000011.1:0-1594 GCA_049288075.1 Oricola sp. | reverse complement strand
GGCAATGCGAGCGGTGCAGCAACCACCGCGGCTGCACCATCCCCCTCATCCGCCTCCGACGGTCCTCCGGATTGGGCCAAGCGCATGAAGCGCTCCCAGCGGCTCTCCCATGGAGTCCAGGCCACTGCCCATGCCGTGCGATCCGGCGACAGCCATGGCGGCGCCAGCTCCGTCAATCTTTCCGAAGGGAACCGCTCATGAGCTTCTTCAAACGATCCTCGACTCACTACGGCAAATCACCCGAACCCGAGACGCCCTATCAGCGTGCGGCCCAGGTCTGGGACGAACGCATCGGCTCGGCCCGTGTGCAGGCGCGCAACTGGCGGCTGATGGCATTCGGCTGCCTGATCCTCTCCGGCGGCTTCGCTGGAGCATTGGTCTGGCAGTCTGCCACCGGCTCGGTCGTGCCTTGGGTGGTACAGGTCGACAATCTCGGCCAGGCGCAGGCGGTCGCCCCCGCCACTGCCGACTACCGGCCGAGTGATCCGCAGATCGCGTTTCATCTGGCGCACTTCATCGAGCAGGTGCGCTCGATCCCCGCCGATGCGATCGTGGTGCGCCAGAACTGGCTGCGCGCCTACGAGTTCACCACCGATCGCGGGGCGCTCGCCCTCAATGACTATGCGCGGGCCAACGATCCCTTCACGCGCGTCGGACAGAGCCAGGTCTCCGTCGAGGTCTCCAGCGTCATCCGCGCTTCGCCGAACTCCTTCCGCGTCGCCTGGACTGAGCGGCATTTCGAGAACGGGCAGCTCTCCGTCACGGAGCGATGGACGGCGATCCTGACCATCGTCATCCAGCCGCCGCGCGACGCCGAGAAGCTGCGCGCCAATCCGCTTGGCATCTACGTCAACGCCATCAACTGGTCGCGGGAGATGGGCCAATGAGCACGATCTTCCGCAAACCCGCACGTCCGGTTTTCCGTAAATCCGCGTTGGCGTTTGCGCTGCTTTCCGCCACGGCGCTCGCGGGATGCGCCACGAATCGCCCTCCGCAAATCAGTTACGACGACAGCGTGCCACCACTACCCACGGTACAGGCATCGGCCACGGACGATCGCCCGCGGCCCCTGCACACGCCGCCGGCCTGGACAGTCGCGCGGGGTGGTTCAGCGGCGGCCACGCCGAGCGGCCGGGTAGAGAACGCCAATGCAGCAGCGCGCGTCGAGCCCCGTCGTGAAGGCTATTACAACGCGATCCAGATCTATCCCTGGAGCGAAGGCGCGCTCTATCAGGTCTATGCCGCACCCGGCCAGATCACCAATATCGCGCTCGAGCCAGGCGAGACTCTCACCGGGGCGGGGCCGATCGCGGCCGGCGATACCGCGCGATGGATCATCGGCGACACGACAAGCGGTTCCGGCGCGACACGGCGCGTCCATATCCTCGTCAAGCCGACGCGTCCGGACATCACGACCAACCTCGTCGTCACCACCGATCGCCGGACGTATATGATCGAACTGCGCGCCGAAGAGGAACCTTACATGCCGGCGGTCGCCTGGGCCTATCCCCAGCCGCCGGCCACGCAGCGCGCGACACCGGCCACCCCGACCATTCCAGCAACCTCGGCGCGGCATTATCGCTACGGCCTGCAA
>JBAQHA010000010.1:0-3470 GCA_049288075.1 Oricola sp. | reverse complement strand
AGGTCAGGCCGAGCCCGTGATAGCGCGCGTAATCGAACACGCCCGACAGATGGGCGATATTGTATTCGCCGGGCTGGCTCGCCTTGACGCGCGACAGGTATTCGTCGCCGCCGCCGAAGGTTCCGTCGACCACCTTCGTGCCGGTCTTGGCCGTGAAGGGATCGAACGCGTGTTTGCGGAAAGCCTCCGACACAACGCCGCCCCAGCCGTCGAAGCGTACTTCGCCGGTGGCCGCCATCGCCTCGCGGGCGAACGGCGTCTGCACGCCGTAGGCGAGACCGGCCGCGCCGAGCAGGCCGAGGAATTTGCGCCGGTCGAGATCGCCGTTGCGATAGCGCTCGAGCAGTCGTTCGTATCGTCTGGTGTTGTCCATCATGGTCTCCTTCATGCGGGTTTGAGGGGAGCGGTTATCCGCCGCGGTTTCGGGCGAGTTGCCGGGCAATCGCGGCCCCCAGAAGCGGAAGCCCGACGGTAAGCACGATCATCACGGTGCCGAGCGCGTTGATCTCCGGCGAGATCGAGTTGCGCAGCATCGCGAAGATTTGGGTCGGCACGGTCTCGACGCCGCCCGGCTTCCAGAACAGCGTGCCGGTGATGTCGTCGAAACTGATGGTGAAGGCGAACAGCGCGCCCGCCAGCACCGCCGGCAGCATCAGCGGCAGCGTGATCTCGAAGAAGGTCTGCATCGGGCTCGCCCCGAGGCTCATCGCCGCCTCCTCGATGTCGCGCCGGATCGCGACGAGGCGCGCCTGAACGACGAGGACGACGAAGGGCAGCGTGAAGATCACATGGCCGGCGAGCAGCAGCGCGAAGCTCTTGTTGATCGACAGGAAGTTGAGGAACAACAGCAGCGCCACGGCGAGCACCACCTCGGGCACGAGGATCGGCGCGATCAGCAGCGTCGAGATCAGGTTGGCGCCGGGCACCCGGTAGCGCACCAGCGCCAGCGACGCCATCACGCCGATAATTGTCGATATCCCCGCCGTCATCAGCCCGAGCATGACCGAGGTGCGGAAGGCGCGCAGGATCGCCTCGTTTTCCGCCAGTTCCACGAACCAGCGCAACGAGAAGCCGGTCATCGGGAAAGCGCCGAACTGGCTGGCGTTGAAACTCAGCAGCACGACGACCGCAACGGGAAGGAACATGAACAGGTAGACCAGCAGGGTCCACAAACGGATCAGGGACCAGCCCATCAGCCGAGCCCCTTCATCAATTGCGCCATGCCGAGATAGCGATTGTAGATTGCGACCAACGCACCGAGCACGGCGAGCAGCATCAGTGACAGCGCCGATCCGAGCGGCCAGTTGAGCTGGGTGATCACCGCCTCGAAGACGAGATTGGCGAACATCGCGTCGCGGGGTCCGCCGAGCACCAGCGGCGTGATGTAGGTGCCAGCCCCGAGCACGAAGCAAAGCAGGCCGCCCGCCGCAAGCCCCGGCAGCGATAGCGGCAGCGTCACTTCCAGAAAGCCCTGCCACCTGGTCGCGCCGAGCGAATGGGCGGCATCCTCCAGCGTCTCGTCGATGCCCTCGAGGCTGACGTAGACATTGAGCACCATGAAGGGCAGCAGGAAGTGGACGAGGCCGAGAATGACGGTCGTCTCGTTATAGAGCATCTGGATCGGTTCATCGACGATGCCGAGCCATATCAGGACCGAGTTCACCGCGCCGGAGACGCCGAGAATGTTGATCCAGCTCATCGTGCGGATGATGTAGCTGATCCAGAAGGGCAACATCAGCAGCAGCAGCAGGATCGCCTTGTTGCCGCGCGAACGGGCGATGAAATAGGCGGCCGGATAGCCCATCAGCGCGCACACGATCGTCGTGATCGCCGCGATCTTCAGCGTGTGCAGGAGTATGTCGCGATAGAACGGATCCGTCAGCGCTTCCTGCCAGTTGTCAATAAAAAAGCCCACCTGGTCGGCGCCCGTCGCCGTGCGCAGCCAGAACGAATAGACCAGGATGAACAGCAGCGGTACGAAGAGCAGCAGCGCAACCGCGGCCAGGGCGGGCGACAGCAATATCCAGGGTTGGCGAGCCTCGCGGCGTTCGACCGACATCCGGGTTCCCTCGTTTCGCGGATACTTGACATTGGCGGCGGCACGACCATCAATCAAATAGATAATCACTAATCCGAATATAGGTTCAGGCTATGATGGAAGCGCTCACCCACTCCCGCCCCGCCGAGCGCCTTGTGCGCGAACTGGACTGGAACCTGCTGCGTACCTTCGTCGTTCTGGCGGAATCGCGTTCCGTCACCGAGGCGGCGCAGAAGCTGCGCCTCGCCCAGCCCTCGGTCTCCACCGCGCTCAAGCGGCTGGAATCGCATATCGGCAAGAAGCTGATCGAACGCTCGCCCGGCCATTTCCGCATGACGCGGGCCGGCGAACTGCTCTACCGCGAAGCCGTCGACATCCAGGGTTCGATCTTCCGCCTGTCGACCCTGATGCGCGACGTCACCGACGAGGTGCAGGGTCATGTGAAGCTTGCCGTGGCGAGCCATGTCGTCTGCCCGCTCTTCGACGAGACGCTGGCGCATTTCCACGCGACTCATCCCAAGGCGACTTTGTCGATCGACGTCGACACCAGCCGCGAGGCGATCGCCTCCGTCGCCGCCCGCAGCGCCAGCCTCGCGATCTGCCTGGTACGCGAGCGCAACCCGAAACTCGAATATCGCCGCCTCTACCGCGAGTTCTTCGGCCTGTTCTGCGGCCCGCCGCATCCCCTGTTCGGCCGCACCGACCTAACGCGGACCGACCTCGCCGGCCATTCCTCGGTCTCCTTCGAGACCGACAGGCTGCACGACGTTCTGCGCCCGGTAACGCTGATGCGCGCCGAGGCCGATCTCGGCGACAGCGTCGTCGGCACGTCGAGCCATCTGGAGGAAGTGCGGCGCATGATCATTGCCGGGCTCGGCATCGGGCCGCTGCCCGTCCACGTCGCCAAGCGCGACGCCGACGCCGGGCTGCTCTGGCACCTGCCGCCCTACGACAGGATGCCGGCGATCGACGTCCATGTCGTGTGGAATCCGCGCGCCAGTCTCAACCGCGCGGAATCCTCGTTTCTGGCGGGCCTGCTCGCCCGCATCGAGGCGACCCCGATCGAGGAACGGACCTACCGCTGAATCCGATCAGATCGGCTCGCCGCGCAACAGCCGCGGCGCGGGGCCGGAAAGGCCGGCCGCCTGGCCGATGAAGAAGTTCTTCATCCCCGGCATCCGGTCGACAATCCCGAGGCCGATGTCGCGCAGCGCGCGCAGCGGCGTGAAGTCGTTGGAGAACAACCGGTTCAGCACGTCGGTCGTGACGCCCATCTGCCAGGTGTCGAAACGCCGCCATCGCTCGTATCGCTGCAGCACGTCGAGTTGCCCGAAGTCGAGCCCGAGCCGGTCTGCTTCGACAATGGTCTCCGCCAGCGCCGCGGCGTCCTTGAAGCCGAGATTGAGTCCCTGGCCCGCGATCGGGTGAATGC
>JBAQHA010000009.1:0-16196 GCA_049288075.1 Oricola sp. | reverse complement strand
TCCTCGGTATGGAAGTCGAAGGCGAGGAACTGTTCTTCCGCGTCAACAAGGACCTGCGTCACAACTACGGCGACAGGATCAAGCTGTCGGCCAACACGGCGCGGCTGCACGTCTTCGACGCCGAAACCGAGACGAGCCTGTTCAGGTAGAGTCATGAAACCGGCTTCGTTCGATTATCATCGGCCGCAAACGGTGCAGGACGCTGTCGGCCTGCTCGCGCGCTTCGGCGAGTCCGCCAAACCGATCGCGGGGGGCCAGAGCCTCGGACCGATGCTGAATATGCGGCTGGCGCGGCCCGAACACCTGATCGATCTCAACGATCTCGTGGAACTCGATTTCGTACGCGCCGAAGGCGGGTTTCTGGAGATCGGTGCGATGACCCGGCACCACCGGGTCGCCACATCGGCGGAAATTCGGCAGGCGCATCCGCTGCTCGCGGCGGCCGCGGCGACGATCGGACACTATCCGATCCGTCAGCGCGGCACGCTCGGCGGCAGTCTGGTGCATGCGGATCCGGCGGCGCAATTGCCGCTCATCGCTGCGCTGAGCGGAGCCAGAATCGTGTTGTGCGGGCCCTCCGGTCCGAGAGAGGCCGCCGCCCACGACTTCTTTCGATCGGTGATGACTGTCGATCTTCGGCACGGCGAGATGATCTGCGCGGTCCGGTTTCCGAAACTGGCGCCTGATACGGGTTGGGGCTTCGAACTGTTTAGCCGCAGACGCGGTGACTTCGCGATAGTCGCCGTTGCGGTGACCTTGCGCCTGGACGAAGCCGGCGAACCGGACGTGCTCGACATGGCGCTCGGGGGCGTCGGTTCCGTGCCGTTGCGGCTGGACCTGTCGCGCTTTGCGCGCGCCGGCGACATGCCAACGGCGGGATGGATTGCCGACGTGGCGGCCTTCGTCGCCAGGACCGTGGAGCCGGAAGACAATGCGCTTGTCCCCGCGGATTTTCGCAGGGAGGTGGCTGGAGAGCTTGCACGGAAGGCGCTCGCCGCGGCAGTTGCGCGCGCACGGGAGGCCATGGAATGAACGAGGCGCGGCTGATTTCCCTGACCGTCAATGGACAGACGCGCGAAGCCCTTGTCGAGCCGCGCCGTTTGCTGTCCGACGTATTGCGTGAGGACCTGGCGCTGACGGGCACGCATGTCGGCTGCGAACATGGCGTTTGCGGTGCGTGCACGGTGTTGATCGACGACAAGCCTGCGCGCGCCTGCCTGACCTACGCCATCCAGATGGAAGGCCACGAGATCACGACGATCGAGGCGATCGGCGAAAAGGCCATGAGCCCATTGCAGCGCGCGCTGCACGAGGAGCACGGGCTTCAATGCGGATTTTGCACGCCCGGGATCGTGATGACGTTCGAGGCTTTCCTGCGCGAGACGCCGGATCCGACCGAGGAAGAGGTGCGCGACGTGCTCTCCGGCAACCTTTGCCGCTGCACGGGTTACCAGAACATCGTCTCCGCCGTGCTGAAAGCCGCCGCGACCATGCGGGAGGAGCGGTCATGAGCGAAACGTCCCGGTACAAATACATCGGAAAGCCGCTCCCGCGGAAGGAAGACCGGCGGCTTGTGACGGGTCAGGGGCGCTATCTCGACGACATAGTCATCCCCGGTGCTCTTCACGCTTGTTTCGTGCGGTCGCCGCATGCGCATGCGCGAATCCTCGGCATGTCCATCGATGCGGCTCGCGAACTACCGGGTGTGGTCGGCGTTTTCACGGGCGAGGATCTGGCGCAATGGACGAACAAGCTCCGCCTGGCGCCGCCCATCGAGGGCCTCCATCCAACGGAAATCGAGACCCTGCCGACCGACAAGGTCCGTTTTCATGGCGATCCTGTCGCCGTCGTCATCGCGCGTGATCGCTACGTCGCCGAGGATGCAGCCGAACTTGTCGATGTCGAGTACGAGATGCTGCCGGCGGTCACGTCGATCGCGACGGCGCTGGCGCCCGACGCGGCCCTTGTCGATGAATTGCTGCCGACGAACCTCGTCTCGCGCCAGACGTTCTCGGCGGGGAATGTCGACGCCCGCCGCAGGGAAGCGCATGCCGTCGTCGAGGCGAGCTTCCACCAACATCGCCAGACCCACGTTCCGATGGAAACGCGCGGCTGCGCGGCGATATGGGATCCCGGCCGCGAACATCTGACCTTTCACATCGGGAACCAGGTGCCGCATCCATTGCGAACAGCGCTGGCCGGACGCCTCGGTTTGCAGGAAAACCAGGTTACGGTCTTGTCGCCGGATGTCGGCGGCGGATTCGGCCAGAAGATCGCGCTGTATCGCGAGGAACTCATGGTCGCCGCGCTGGCGCGCCATCTGAAGCGGCCAGTGCGCTGGCGCGAGGATCGCGCCGAGAACCTGATGGCGGCAAGCCATGCGCGCGAGAACGTCTGCCTTACGCGGGCCTCCGTCGCCGCGAACGGGCGCATCCTCGGGCTGGAACTGGAAATCACCGAAGATTTCGGCGCCTATTGCTTCTATCCGGCCAACTACATGTCGCGTGTCGTCGCGCTAATCGTCACCGGCCCGTACCGGATCGAGGACTACGCATACGAGGTGAAGGTCGCGCTGACCAACAAGTGCGGCAACGGCCCGATGCGCGCGCCGATGGCCATCACCAGCTGGGTGATGGACGGGACGATCGACGCCATCGCGCGCGATCTCGGTCTCGATCCATTGGAGGTGCGGCGCATCAACATGCTGCGCGCGGCCGACTTGCCTTATCGCATGGCGACCGGCGAGACGCTCGAGGACATTACGCCGGCTGAGACCCTGGAAAGCGCGGTGGCGGAAATCGGATACGAAGCTTTCCGCGAGCGCCAGAGCGCGCTGCGCGACGAAGGCCGCTATATCGGGCTCGGGCTCTGCACCGTCGTGGAATCGACGACCTACGGATCCGCCTTCTACAAATCGACGGGCATCGCCGGTTCGGGGCACGAGGCGGCCTGGGTGCGCATCGAGCCGAGTGGGGTCGTCAATGCCTCGGTCGGGCTTGGCGGAACCGGACAGGGCTACGAGACCGCGCTGTCGCAGACAGTGGCGGAGGGTCTCGGCGTCGATCCCTCGCGTGTGAGCATTCTGACCGGCAACACCGATATCGCTCCCTACGGCATGGGCAGTCGCGGCGCGCGTGGCGGCACGGCTGGCGGCGGGGCGCTTTTCCTTTGCGCTCAGAAGGCCCGCGAGCAGGTGTTGCGCATTGCCGCTCACAAGCTGGGCCTGAATTCCGCCTCCGAGCTGAGATTGCTCGACGGCGAGGTCGAGAGGCAGATCAATGGCCAATGGACGGGGACGGGCGTTTCGCTGGCCGATATCGCGCGCACGGCCTATCTAGATCCGACCAGTCTGCCCGAAGGCGTGACGCCGGGTCTGGATTTCTCATTGACCTACGATCCGCCGCCGATGACCTATTCCAACTCCACCCATGCCTGTGAGGTGGAAGTGGACGTGCTCACCGGCGCGCTCCGGATCGGGCGCTATGTGGTGTCCGAGGATTGCGGCACCGTCATCAACCCGATCGTCGTGCGCGGCCAGCAACAGGGCGCAATAGCCATGGGGTTGAGCGGATCGCTGTTCGAGGAGGTCGTCTACGACGAGAACGGCCAGAACCTGTCGGCGACCTTCGCCGACTATCTCGTGGCGACGGCCTGCGAACTGCCGAATTTCGAGATTCTGCACAATCACACGCCCAACAGGCGCACGCCGGCCGGCATCAAGGGAATGGCCGAGGGCGGCGTCATGGGCGCCATCGGCGCGGTGACCAATGCGGTAAACGACGCGCTGGCGCCGCTTGGCGTGGTGGCTGAGCGCCAGCCGCTTTCCCCGCAATATCTGAGGTCGCTGCTGCGCGGGCGTGGCGTTGCGGCCCGAGAGCAAGGACAGGACTGACATGAACTCGAGTAGCGAAAAAACCAGTGTCGGCTTCATCGGTCTGGGGATCATGGGGCGGAGCATGGCCGGCCACATCCTGGATGGCGGCCATGAACTGCATGTCTTCAACCGGACGAAATCCAAGGCCGACGAACTGGTCGGGCGTGGCGCGATATGGCACGACACGGCGGGCGAGGTCGCGGCGGCCTGCGACGTGGTGATCACCATTGTAGGCTATCCAAAGGACGTCGAGGAGACCTATCTGGGCGCCGGCGGACTCGTGGAACGGGCGAAATCCGGGGCGATCCTGATCGACATGACGACGTCGAGCCCCACGCTCGCCGGCGAGATCGCGCGCGAAGCCGCGGGCAAGGGCGTTGCGGCGCTCGATGCGCCGGTTTCCGGCGGCGACGTCGGCGCGCGCAGCGGCAAGCTTTCGATCATGGTCGGCGGCGACGAGACGGCGTTCAAGGCGGTGCTGCCGCTGCTCGAACTGATGGGCGAGAACATCGTCCACCAGGGCGCGGCGGGCGCCGGGCAGCACACCAAGATGTGCAATCAGATAGCCATTGCGGCGACCATGCTGGCGGTGAGCGAAAGCCTCTCCTACGCCAGGGCTTCGGGCCTGGATGCGAAGCGAGTCCTGTCGTCGATCGGGACAGGGGCGGCATCGAGCTTCCTGCTCAACGGCCTCGGGCCGAAAATGCTCGACGGCGACTATGCGCCCGGCTTCTACGTGCATCACTTCATCAAGGACATGTCGATCGCAATCGCCGAGGCCGAGCGCATGAAGCTCGACCTCCCGGCGCTGGCGCTTGCCAAGCGGCTCTACGAGAAGCTGGCGGCCGACGGTTACGGCGAGGAGGGCACGCAGGCAATCTTCCGGGCCTACGGCAACTGAGACCAGAGAACAGGAACATGGCGATGGAGTTCACTGGCGAACACCTGATTCCCGCACCCGTCGACGAGGTGTGGTCCGGACTGAACGATCCGGAAGTCTTGCGCCGCAGCATCCCCGGTTGCACGGAAATGCTGCGGACCGGCGAAAACGAATTCACCGCCTCCGTGGTCGCGCGGGTCGGACCGGTTTCGGCGACATTCAAGGGCAAGGTGGAACTGAACGACATCGACCCGCCATACGGCTACACTTTGTCCGGGCGCGGGCAGGGCGGGCCAGCCGGCTTCGCCAAGGGGTCGGCCAAGATCCGCTTGACGCCCGAGGGAGACGGCACCCGGCTCAGCTATACGGCCGATGTCGATATCGGCGGCAAGCTCGCCAGTGTCGGCGGTCGCCTGATCCAGAGTGTCGCCAGGAAGAACGCCGATGATTTCTTTTCCGCCTTTTCCGGCGTCGTCACCGGCACGGCCGCACGGGCCGAAGCGCAGGAGACTGGCGCAGTCGCGCCGGCCGGGCCGCAGCGACGAGCGTCCGCGATAGCGGGCGGCCATATCCCGCTGATCGACCGGGTCGCATGGCTGCTCGTCGGTATCGCGCTCGGCGTTGCGGGAACCATTCTGTTTGGAGCAATTCGATGAACGTCGCCGAAGAAATCAAAGCCATGGAACCGCGCCTCGTCGAGTGCCGTCACGACCTTCACATCCATCCGGAAACGGCATTCGAAGAACACCGCACCGCCGCTTTCGTGGCGCGGGAACTGCGCGCCGCCGGCCTTGAAGTGCATGAGGGGATCGGCCGAACCGGCGTGGTCGCGATCCTGCGCAACGGCGACGGGCCGACGGTCGGGTTGCGGGCCGACATGGACGCGCTCGACATCGAGGAGACGACCGGACTTCCTTATGCGTCGAAGACGCCGGGAAAGATGCACGCCTGCGGCCACGACGGGCACACGACCATGCTGCTCGGCGCGGCCCTGCATATGGCTGCCAACCCGCCGCGCGGCACGGTGGTCTTTATCTTCCAGCCGGCCGAGGAGAACGAAGGCGGCGCGCGCGTCATGATAGAGGACGGCCTGTTCGAGAGGTTCCCGGTCGATTGCGTGTTCGGCATGCACAACTGGCCGGGCATGCCTGTCGGACAGTTCGCGGTTCATGCGGGCCCGATGATGGCGGCGCAGGACAATTTCGAACTGAGGATCACGGGCAGGGGCTCCCATGCCGGCATGCCGCATCAGGGCATCGACTCCATCCTCGTCGCCGGGCAGATCCAGACCGCCTGGCAGGCGATCGTCAGCAGGTCGATCAATCCGGCGGACGCGGCGGTAATCAGCATCACGCAGATTCGGGCCGGCGACACCTGGAATATCATTCCCGAGAGCGTGCTGATCAGGGGGACCGTGCGTTCCTTCAAGCCCGAGGTGCGCGACTTGCTGGAAGCCGAGATGGGTCATCGCGCCAAGCTTGTCGCGCAGACATTCGGCGCCACCGCGGACCTCGATTACCAACGGCGCTACCCGGCGACCATCAACACGCCGGTCGAAGCCGACATCGCGCGCATGGCCGCCGAGACCGTGGCGGGAGCCGGGTCCGTGACCCGGGACTTTTCGCCAAGCATGGGCGCCGAGGATTTCTCCTTCATGCTGAGGGAAAAGCCGGGGGCCTATATCTGGATTGGCAACGGACCGGCGGAGGGTGGCCGCAACCTGCACAATTCCAATTACGACTTCAACGACGACGCGCTGTTGGCGGGCGTTCAGTTCTGGGTGGAGGTTGCCCGGCGCGCGCTCTCAAGGAACAGTCCCGCCGGGCATCTTTCATAGGCGCATCACAACAAACCGCGGCGGCCGTTCGATGCGAGCTGAACAAACGCCGGTAACCTGCCGGAATCGGCTGTCAGCACGGTTCGAGATGTCTCTGACTTCCATCAGCCCAAGCCGGGCATGCCGCCGAGCTTGCCGAGCAGTTCCGCGACATTTGCCGCCCGGTACTTCTTCAACAGACGCGCGCGGCAGGCTTCGACGGTGCGCGGCGATATCCCGATGATGCGGGCGATCTCCTTCGAGGTCCGGCCTTCGCCCAGATACATGACGACCTGGCGCTCGCGCGTCGTCAGTTCCTGCACCGGCCGTTCGTAGGACAGGTCAGCGAAGCTCCACACCGCCTTCATCAGCGGGTCGCCGTCCTCGGTCAGCGTGACGCCGCGCACGCGGCACCAGAACATCGAGCCGTCGGAGCGCGCCATGATGCGCTCGTCGGAATAACGGTTGCTCTCGCGCAGCGGCTTGACGCCGATGTCGCGGATTTTCACGAATTCCTCGTAAGACGGGTAGAGGATCGCGAAGGACTGGTCGCGCAGGCGGTCGGGCGTGAACCCGAACATGCGCGCGAAGGCCGGATTGCATGTCTTGATGATCCGGTTTTCGGTCATCACGATGCCGATCGGCGCATGTTCCCAGGCGAGCAGGTTCAGGTCGTCGTATTTGTTCTCGCCGTCCATGCGTGTTTCTACGATATTGCCAGGTCTCGTGGTCCGGGCGGATACTACCATCCGACCCGCATGTGCAAAGAGGATTGTGCGTGCGGGAGCGGTCGGGTGCTTTCGGGCACGGGCCGGCGGGCCGCAAGGGCCCAAGGGGAGGATTTCGATCATGACCGGCGAAGTTCCGCAGCGCGCGTCGCTGTTTGTCGCATCGACGCTTTCGTCTGCTCGCCGCATCCCCGCGCCGGCCGCCGTCCGCCCCAACTCTGCATCACCGATGGAGGAAACGGTATGAAACGCATTCTCGCGACAGTCGCGATCACCGGCCTTGTTGCGGCCGCCGCATTCGTCCCGGCCAATGCCGCGGACGACACGGTCAGGATCGCGCTCGTTCACGGCCTGTCCGGCTCGCCGCTGGAGGCCTATTCGAAACAGACATCGACGGGGTTCCAGCTCGGTCTCGAATACGCGACCAAGGGAACCATGATGATCAAGGGCAAGAAGATCGAGGTGATCGAGAAGGACACCCAGTTCAAGCCCGATATCGCCCGCTCGGTCCTGGCCGAAGCCTATGGCGACGACGATGCGCTGATCGCCGTCGGCGGAACCTCGTCCGGCGTCACCACGGCGATGCTGCCGGTGGCCGCCGAATACGAGAAGATCCTGTTGGTCGAGCCGGCCGTCGCCGACTCGCTGACGGGCCCCGACTCCAACCGCTACGTCTTCAAGACATCGCGCAACTCGTCGATGGACATGCAGGCGCAGGCGCTCGCCCTGAAGCCTGACGCCAGCCTGCATGTCGCCACTTTGGCGCAGGATTACGCCTTCGGCCGTGACGGCATCGCCGCCTTCAAGACCGCGCTGGAAGGCTCTGGCGCGACCATCGAGGCGGAAGAATACGTGCCGCAGAAGACGACCGACTTCACCGCCACCATCGAGCGCCTGTTCAATGCGCTGAAAGACAAGGAAGGCCGCAAGGTCATCGTGATCTATGTCGCCGGCATCGACGCGATGACGCCGCTCGCCGCCGCCGATCCGGGTCGCTACGGCATCGAACTGTCGACGGGCGGAAACATCCTGCCGGCCATGGCGTCCTACAAGAAGGTGCCGGGCATGGAGGGCGCGATCTACTACTACTACGAGCTGCCGAAGAACGAGATCAACGACTGGCTCGTCGCCGAGCACCAGAAGCGCTTCGACTCGCCGCCGGACTTCTTCACCGCCGGCGGCATGGCGGCGGCTCTCGCCATCGTCAATGCGCTGGACACCGCCGCCGACTGGGACACCGAGACGCTGATCTCTACCATGGAAGGCATGAGCTGGGATACGCCGAAGGGTTCGATGACCTTCCGCAAGGAGGACCACCAGGCGCTCCAGTCGATGTATCACTTCAAGATCCGCGTCGATGACGCCGTCGCCTGGGCGATCCCGGACCTCGTGCGCGAGATCAAGCCGGACGAGATGACCATCCCGATCGGTCGCGACAACCAGTAGGCGCACCGCAAACGACGCGGGCGCGGCCTCTTCGCCGCGCCCCGCACTACCCGGTACCGGATCATGACCGCCCCCTCCATCGAAACGCGCAACCTGACGATCCGCTTCGGCGGCCACACGGCTGTCAACGGCGTTTCCTGCGCCTTCCATCCCGGCGAGCTGACGGTGATCGTCGGCCCGAACGGCGCCGGCAAGACCACTTTCTTCAGCCTGGTGTCCGGACAGCTTGCGCCCAGCGAGGGGACGATCCTGAAGGATGGCGAGGACATCACCCGGCTGTCGCCGTCGTCGCGCGCCAAGGTCGGCATCGGCCGCGCCTTCCAGCTCACCAACCTGTTTCCCAGGCTCTCCGTGCTTGAGAACGTGCGCCTCGCCGTGCAGGCGCGCCACGGCGTCGGCCCGCGGCTGTTCCGCGCGGCTTCCGCGTTCTCCGAGATCGCCGACAAAGCGCGCGATCACCTGAAGGCGACGCGGCTCGCCGATGTCGCGCATTTGCCGGCCGCCGCCCTGCCGCATGGCGACCAGCGCAAGCTCGAGGTCGCCCTGCTGCTGGCGATGGAGCCGGACGTCTTCATGTTTGATGAGCCGACCGCCGGCATGAGCGTCGACGAGGCGCCGGTGATCCTCGAACTGATCGACGCGATACGCCAGGACACGTCCAAGACTGTGCTGCTGGTCGAGCACAAGATGGACGTGGTACGCGCGCTCGCCGACCGCATCATCGTGTTGCACAATGGCGAGCTCGTCGCCGACGGGCCGCCGGAAGAGGTCATCGCCATGCCTATCGTGCGCGAGATCTATCTCGGCATCCCGGCGGACGAGGGAGCGGTGGCATGAGCGAATACGTCCTGCGCCTCGACGACGTGCACACCGACATCGGCGATTATCATGTCCTGCACGGCATCTCCTTCAACGTGCCGGCGGGCGGAGTGCATGTGCTGCTCGGCCGCAATGGAGCCGGCAAGACGACGACGCTGCGCACGATCATGGGGCTGTGGCGGGCGCGCTCCGGCGCGGTCGTGTTCAAGCATCACGACATCACGGCGATGCATACTTCCGACATCGCCCGGCTCGGCATCGCTTATGTACCCGAGAACATGGGCATCTTCGGCGGACTGACCGTGCAGGAGAACATGCGGCTGGCTACAGCGTCCGGCGGCTTCGACGACAACCGGCTCGGCCGCATCTTCGAACTGTTCCCGGCGATGGAGAAGTTCTGGACCAAGCCGGCATGGTCGCTGTCCGGGGGCCAGAAGCAGATGCTGGCGATCTCGCGGGCTATCGTCGAGAAGCGCGAGCTGATCCTGATCGACGAGCCCACCAAGGGGCTCGCGCCGTCGATCATCCGGGCGATGATCGCCGCCTTCGAGGAAATATCGCGCGACGCGACGATCCTGCTGGTCGAGCAGAACTTCCTGTTCGCCTCCTCGCTCGGACGCAATGTCTGCGTCATCGAGGACGGGCGCATCGCCCATTCCGGATCGATGGAAGAACTCGTCGGCGACAGGGAGATGCAGACCCGTCTGCTTTCGCTGTCGCTGGATGCGCATCAGTAGGAGAGGGCATGGGCACGCAAACTTCCATCGCGGCGGGATTTCAGAGAATAGGCGGCGTCAACGCGCTGCCGGTCATTCTCATGATCGTCGCGCTGCCGCTGGTCGGCTCGTTTTCCTCCTGGGTGACGCTGACGGTGGCCGGGCTCGCCATGGGGATGATGATCTTCCTGATGGCGTCGGGGCTCTCCCTCGTCTTCGGTCTCATGGACGTGCTCAATTTCGGCCATTCGGCCTTCATTTCCTTCGGCGCGTTCATTGCGGCTTCGGTGCTGGCGGCGCTGTCCGCATGGGTCGGCGCGGATTCGCTGACGCTGAATTTCCTGGCGCTGTTTGCGGCGCTGGGCGCGGCGACGTTGTTCGGGCTCGCCGCCGGCTGGTTCTTTGAGCGCGTTATCGTCAAGCCGGTCTATTCGGACCACTTGCGACAGATCCTCATCACCATCGGCGCGCTGATCGTCTCCGAACAGATCATCCTCGCGGTATGGGGCGGCGCACCGATCGCCGTGCCGCGGCCGGCGCTGCTGGAAGGCTCGTTCGTCATCGGCGACGTGGCGATCGAGGTCTACCGCATCTTCGCCTTCTTCCTCGGCTTCGCCGTCTTCATCGCCCTGAGCCTCGTCCTCAACCGCACGCGCATCGGCTTGCTGATCCGCGCCGGCGTCGAGAACCGCGAGATGGTCGAGGCGCTGGGTTTCAAGATCGACCGGCTGTTCATCGCCGTCTTCATGACCGGTTCGGCGCTCGCCGCGATGGGCGGGGCGATGTGGGCCGGCTACCAGGGCCTGATCTCCGGCGCGCTCGGCGGCGAGATGATGATCCTCGTCTTCATCGTCGTCATCATCGGCGGGCTCGGCTCCATCGAGGGTTCGCTGCTCGGCGCTCTGATGGTGGCGCTGCTCGGCAATTATGTCGCCTTCATCTTCCCGAAACTGTCGCTCGCCTCGAACATGATCCTGATGATGGCGATCCTGCTGTGGCGGCCGCTAGGGTTGCGACCGGCGGTGGGCAAATGACCGTGCACGAACTCGCTTCCGATCCGTCCGCCGATCCCGCCCGGAGGGGACGGATGATCGTCTATGGCATCGCGCTCGCGATCGGGCTGGCTCTCGCCTTCGCGCCATTCCTGTTCCAGGACGTGCGGGCGGCGCAGGTCGCGGCGCGCATCTGCGTCTTCATCGTGCTGGCGGCGAGCTACGACCTCCTGATCGGCTACACCGGCATCGTCTCGTTTGCCCACACCATGTTCTTCGGCCTGGGCGCCTATGGCGCCGCGATCGCGCTGAAAGGCATGGGACCGGGATGGGGCGCGGTCCTCGTCGGCGGCGCGGCGGGCGCGGTCGCCGCGATCGTGCTGGCCGTGCTGATCGGCGTCCTGTCGCTCCGGGTCAAGGCGATCTTCTTCGCCATGGTGACGCTCGCGGCCGCCTCCGTGATGATGGTGCTGGCGTCGCAATTCTCCGATTTCACCGGCGGCGAGGATGGCATCGTCTATTCGGTGCCGGAGATGTTCAAGCCGGCGGCGAAGCTGCTGACCGATGCCGACGGCAGGGTGCTGAAACTGTTCGGCGTTTCGATGAACGGCAAGATCGCCGCCTACTATTTCGTGTTTATCACCTGCCTCGTCCTGTTCTGGGTGCTGATGCGGATCGTCCGCTCGCCGCTCGGCACGGTGCTGGAGGCGATCCGCGAGAACGAGATGCGCGCCGAAGCCATCGGCTACCAGGTCGTCGCCTACCGGACCTCGGTCTTCGTCATCGCAGCGGTAATCGCCTCGCTCGCCGGCACGGTCTGGGCCGTCTGGCTGAAATATACCGGGCCGGAGACGACGCTGTCCTTCGCGATCATGATCGACATTCTGCTGATGGTCGTCATAGGCGGAATGGGCACGATGGTGGGTGCCGTCATCGGCGTCGTGCTGATGAGCCTGGCGCAATTCTACCTGAAGGATCTGATGGTTGTGGCAGCCGGCGCAACCGCGGATCTGCCGCTTCTGCCGGATCTGCTCAATCCTGACCGCTGGCTCCTCTGGCTCGGCCTGCTGTTCATCCTGCTGGTCTATTTCTTCCCGGCCGGAATCGCGGAAACCCTGATGAAGAAAGGCGGTCGCTGATGGTTGAGCGGCGCTCGGTCTATGTCCCCTGCGGCGATCACGAAATGCATGTCAGCGCCTGGGGCGATCAGGCCAGGCCGGCGCTCGTCATGTGGCACGGGCTGGCGCGCACGGGACGCGATTTCGACGAGGCGGCGGCGGCGCTGTCGGCCGATTATTTCGTGATCTGCCCGGACACGCTCGGGCGCGGTCTGTCCTCCTGGGCGAAGGACATCGCGGTCGATTATTCCTATGCCGCCTATGGCAAGCAGGCGGTCGCGATCCTCGATCATTTCGGCATTGGCAAGCTGCGCTGGGTCGGCACCTCGATGGGCGGGCTGATCGGCGTCACGCTGGCGGCCGGATTGCTGCAAGGCCGGATCACCCATCTCGTCGTCAACGACATCGGCCCTTGGATTCCGGAGGAAGCGGTCGGACGCATCCATGCCTATGTCGGCACGCCGCCGAGCTTCGACCGGGTGAGCGAACTGGAGCACTGGCTACGCACCAACTACGCACCGTTCGGCGACAATACCGACGCCTTCTGGCGACGCATGGCCGACACGTCGATGCGGCGTTCGGACGACGGGCGCGTCACGGTGCACTACGACCCGAACATCGTCACCCAGTTCACCATCCACAAGTCCGATCTCGACTGCTGGCCGCAATGGGACGCATTGGCCGAACAGGCGAACATCAAGGTGTTGCTCCTGCGCGGCGAGACCTCCGACGTTTTGCCGAATTCCGTTGCCGAAAGCATGCTGGGGCGTTTGCCGGCGGCAGGTTTCCATCAGTTTTCCGGATGCGGCCATGCACCGACACTTGCCGACAATGAAAGCGTTCAGCGTCTGCTTGAATTTCTCGCGGTCTGACGGCGGCGCCGGGAGACGAAGCCGCCGACCGCCTATCCGCTGGTTGACGCAGCGCGCGCATGGCAACCTCGAAGACGGCCGTACGACAGGGTCCATCGTTCTCAAGACATGAGCGCATCGCGTATATTCGGCATGCCTGGACCCATTCACCGTTCGGCGGAAACGGTGAACGAGTTAGAACCGGTCGATGGCGAAGGGCGCGAGCGGGACGCTGGTTGGGCGCCCGCCTACCAGTTCCGCGATCAACTGGCCGGTGATTGCGGACAGGCTCAGGCCCATATGCCCGTGGCCGAAGGCGAAATAGACGTCGCGGTGATGGGACGAGGGGCCTATCACGGGTTTCGAATCCGGCGTCGAGGGTCGAAAGCCCATCCATTCGCGCGTAATCTCGCCCGACAGGCCCGGCAGCACTTGCCGCGCCAGAGGGATCAGCGCCTTGATGCGCCGGAAATCGGGTTCGGCCTCGAGCCCGGCAAGTTCGACACCGGCGGTCAGCCGGATGCCGTCGGCCATCGGGCAGAGCACGAATTGCGGTCCGCCTATCACCGTTGGACGGTTGAGCGCCGGCCCGTCCTTGGCCCACGCGAGATTGAGGTGGTATCCACGCTCGGTGTCGAGCGGGACAACGTGGCCCAGTTGTCGTGCAAGCCGGCGCGACCAGGCGCCCGTCGCGATCACCAGCACCTCGACCGGGTGCGTCCCTCGGTCGGTGACGATGGATCGGGCGCGCGTTCCCTCGAAATCGAAGCCGGTTACTTCTTCCTGCACGAAGCTTCCCCCGCGCGCGCGAAAGGCGCTCAGATAGGCCTGGCTGAGGTCGTATGGCGTGTTCACGAAACTAGCGCCCGGCTGGAAGAGTCCGATGGTGAAATCGTGCGACAGGCCAGGCTCCAATTGTCTCAGTTCGCTCGCGTCGAGCACGTCGTAACTCACCCCGGCGCGATCCATCAGACCCCGGTCATAGGCGGTCCGGTCGAACGCCGCCCGGTCGCGGTAGACCTTGAGCCAGCCGACGGGCTTGAGCAAATCCATCGCGTCAGCCATCCGTGCCAGCCGGTGATGGGCGTCAAGGCAGCGGGTCGTCAGTGTCGTAAGATCATCGCTGATCGCCCGGGCCCGGCCCGGTCGCCCTGCCGCGAGGAATCGCACAAGCCAGGGAGCCAGGCGGGGCAGGTAGCTCAAGCGGATCTTGAGCGGGCTCATCGGGTCCATCAGCATGTTCGGCACCCGCCGCCAGAGGCCTGGCGTCGAGGTCGGCACCACGCCGCCCGTGACGATCGCGCCGGCATTGCCAAAGGACGTGGCCGTCCCCGGTTCACGCGGGTCGATCAGGGTAACGGAGTGACCTTCGGCTTGCAGGGTCAGCGCCGTGGCGAGGCCGACGATGCCGGCGCCGACGACGGTCACACGGCGGAGCTGCACGGGCGTCAGGGATGCTCTCCCGTGCTGTGCGGACGGGCTGCCAGAGAGATTCTCGCCTTCGGGTTTTTGCATCCGGTCACGCTGTCCTTCAGGATCTCGAGGAATTGTGCGACGGGCGGCGCTATATGCCGTCCGGCTTGCGTCACCGCCCCCCACTCGTACGGTATCTCCGGCAGAAAGGGCCGGACGTCAAGTTTCAGGTCCGGCCGCAGATGCGGAGTGAAGGGATCGACGATTGCGATCCCCAGCCCGCGCTCGACCAGCAAGCACGCCATCTCGGAGAGCTGGGTCTCGAGCCGCATGTCGCGCTCGATCGACGCCTCGCGGAAGATCCGGTCGACCATCTGGCGGGTGCGAAAGCTGGCTCCAAGCGAGATGAAAGGCTCGCCCGCGATATCGGTTGGCCCGATCACCTCGAGTTTCGCCAGGCGGTGTCCGCGCGGGAGCACGCAGACCGCCGAAGCCGTGGCGATGAATGCGACGCTGAGCCCCGGATCGTTGAGAGGCAGGCCAGCGATCCCGACATCGCATTGCCGCTGCAGGATCGACTGCAAAACCCAGTCGCTGCTTCGCACCTCGAGCATCATCTGCACCTCGGGATAGGCGTCCGTCATCATCTGCGCCACGATGGGAAGGATGCTGAAGGCGATCGCCGGCATCGCCGCGACATGGATATGCCGCCGCCGCCGCCCGCCGATCGCCCGGGCGGCCTCGGTGATGTAGTCGAGGCTTTGAAAGGCGCGCTCGACTTCCTTGAAAAGCAGGACCGCTTCCTCGGTTGGCACCATTCGCCGGTTCACCCGCTCAAAAAGCTGGTAGCCAACCGACGCCTCGAGATCGGCGATGCTGCGGCTGACGGCAGGCTGCGAACGGCCGAGAGCCGCGCTTGCGTCGGTCACGCTGCCCGCCACCATGACGGCGCGGAAGGCCGTAAGCGTCCGGAAGTTCAATTCTGGCCCCTTTTCATCGAAGTATAAGATTTTCGCATTGAAAGGCGCAAGGAATTCATTGGTTGAATTTTGGTTCGCCATGATACGCAATTCGGGATGAAACCTGTCTCGGAAGCTGAAGATGTGGTTGTGATCGGCGGCGGGCTCGTTGGGCTCGCCACGGCATACGGCCTCGCGCGACGCGGACGGGATGTGCTGCTGCTTGACGAGGGCGACGATGCGCGCCCCGCCTCGGCCGGGAACTTCGGCCTCGTCTGGTTGCAGAGCAAGGGGCTGGGAATGCCCGCTTATTCGGCGTGGACCGCGCGCTCGGTCGGGCTCTGGCCCGGGTTTGCCGCCACACTCGCCGGGGAGACCGGCATCGACGTTGCATACCGGCAATCGGGCGGCCTTCACCTTTGCCTCGGCGAGGCCGAGGTTGAGGCACGTACGCGCTTTGTCGCCCAGATGGATAATCAGATGGGCGCGGTCGGCGCGCGGGTCGAGATGCTCGACCGGGCCGCAACCCGCGACCTTGCCCCGGCGGTCGGCGATGCCGTGGCCGGCGCCTCGTGGTGCGCGCT
>JBAQHA010000008.1:0-2156 GCA_049288075.1 Oricola sp. | reverse complement strand
TGCAGGCGCAGCCCGGCAGGCGTGCCGCGCAAGGCGTACAGGCGGTGCGCCTGCTCCACCAGTTTGCGGCGGCGGTCTTCGGGCCAGCTTTGCTCCAGCGCCAGCCCCAGCCAGGAAGCCAGCCAGGTGAGGAAATCGAGCGGGGTGGCGCGCGGGTCAAAGTACCCGTCGATATGGTCGATGGTCGCGCTCAGCCCTTCCCAGGCTTTGTCCATCAGCGAGAGATAGCGCTCCAGGAAATCTGCGCTGGCGGCGTCCTGGCGGAAGACCGCCGGCAGGTGGCGCAACGAGGAATTGCGCGGGTACTCGACGCGCAGCGAATCAATCTGCGGGGTGTGTTTGCCGTCGCCGCGCAGGGTCAGGCGCAGCCACAGGTAGCGCCCCGGCTGGCTGCGCACCAGGCAGTCCCACTCACCCTCGCCGGGCTGCCCGTTGACCTGCTGCGTCTCCCAGCGGTTATCGGGCAAGAGCTGCACTTCCACCGCTGCCTTGGGCGCTTCGGAGGTGAAGGTCTCCACCTGGATGGAGGTGCCCGGCTCTACCCGGGCCTGCATCCTCACCCGGTGCCACTGGCAGCGGAAGCGCTCACTGTCCAGCGGTCCGGCAATGAACACCCCTTCGGGGTCATACGCCGCGGCGGGCTGCAATGTGTACACCAGCCCGGCGAGCTTATCTGCCAGCAGCAGGCAGCCGTTCGAGTCGAATGTGATCGCGCACGGGTCCGCTTTGGGCAGGCGGCAGGCGCAGGCGCCCGACTGGCTCTCGTCGTACACCCACACGCAACCGGTGCAAGCATCCAGCAGGTGCAGGCGACCTTGCGGGTCAAAGCCGATCGAACCTGGCTTGAAATGTGCCTCCACCTCCAGCGGCTGCTGGACGCGCCCGGCAAACTTCCCACTCTCGTCCAGCACCACCACCTCGGGCAGTCCTTCCTGGACGATATACAGATAGCCCCTATGGTCCAGCGCCAGGTGGGTGGGCGAGACCAGCCCGACCCCGTTCTCATCCTGACCGTCCCAGGCAGCTTTCCAGCGGCCGCGGGCATCGAAGACATGCACCAGCCCGTTAGCCCGATCGGAGACGAACGCCCGCCGGTCGGGGGCGACGGCGATATCGGCAGGCTCCCAGGTGCCGGGCGGGTAGACCGCCCCGGCGGGCGGCAGGCAATCCGCAGCGGGAGCATGCCCCGGCTGGACGGGCTTCACCACCCAGCCGGCACCGCTGTGAATAACCTGCAGCGGCCCCCAGATGCGGCGCAGGGCCAGCCCTTTGAGGGCGAATACCTGCACCCGGCGGTTGCCGCGCTCGGCGATGTACAGATCGTCCCGGCAGGAGATCGCCATGCCCGACGGGCGGTCAAAGCGACGCGGCTGGCAGCCCTTTCCACCGATATGCGCCAACAGCTCAAAACACGCCACACACGGGTCGTAACGCCAGATCTGCTCGCCATCCAGGACGTAAATGCGCCTGGCGCAATCCAGCGCCAGGGCAGAGGGCAGCGCCAGCCCGCCGAAACCTCCCTGGGCGTCTGCCAGGGGATGAGCGTCGCCCGGCAAGGGCTGCAGGCTGAGCGTCTCGCCCAGGGCAATCCCCGCCGGCGGTACAAGCTCTCGCCAGCCAGCCAGCTCATTCAATAAGTAAAACGTCTGCCCGTTTGCCATTGATCAGAACCCGTAGGTCACGCGGATATCGTGCTCGTCGCTGTACAGCAGCTCGCCTTCGCCCAGGTCTGCGTCCCGGCAGAAGGGCTGCGCTTCGTCATCCAGGAAGATCTCAAGCTGGTTGTTCTCGATGCGGTCCACCCCTTCGGTGGAGAGGATGGTCTGGTAGACCTTTGAGAAGAAGATCGTGCGCCCGAACTCCCAGCCCAGCCCGTCCTCGCCGCCCACCAGGGGGTGAAAATAGGCCGTCAGCCCGCTTTCGACGGCTTGCTTGACGCTCGCCAGGTCGGCGCTGGTTTTGACCACAATATCCGCCGAGACTTTCACCTTGCGGTAGGCAGGCGGGATCACATACACTTCCGTGGTCAGCAGGCGGTGCTGGTTGAGGCACTCGCATACCGCCTGGATGGTGCGCTGCCCCGGGGAGGGGTTGGGGATGTCTGCGTCGGGCACCACGATCACGGTCACCACGCCGGGCACCTGCACGCCGGGGTA
>JBAQHA010000007.1:0-5092 GCA_049288075.1 Oricola sp. | reverse complement strand
AGCCAGTCCTGGGTGGGTTCGACACCCACTCTCTTCCGCCAGTCGCCTTGGTTCCCGTCTCAGCGCTTGTGCGGTCGGGTCTGCACCGCGCCTTCGTGCACCGGTTCGACCGTGCGGCGATAGATATCCAGCCAGCCCGCCGGGATCTCGACGCCGAACCCTTCGCCGCTGGCGCTGCGTTTGGCGAGTTCGTCCGCCGGCACGTTCAGGTCGACCCGTCCCGCCTCGACGTCGATGGTGATCTCGTCGCCTTCTTTCAGTTGCGCCATCGGCCCGCCGGCAGCCGCTTCCGGCGACGCTTCGCCGACGACGAGACCGGTGTTGACGAGCCCGGAAATCTGCCCTTCGGTGATCACCGCTACATCTTCGATCAACTGCGCGCCGTCGAGCGCGAAGACGACGGCCGAGGTCATCGCCATGCCGGGCCCGCCCTTCACCCCGAGGCCGCGCAACACGAGAACGTCGCCCTTCAGGACTTCGCCTGCCTTGATGCCGGCCAGAGCCTCGTCGCGCGAGTGGTATATGCGGGCAGGGCCGGTGTGTTTCATCTTGCGTTCGCCGGCGCCGCCGAGCCGGACGATGCCGCCGCCGGGCAGCAACGAACCGCGCACCATATTGATGGTCGGGCGACGCGACAGCGGTGCGTCGAGCGTGCGGATCACCGTGCCGACCGGCTCCGGGGCGGCGGCGACTTCCTCGCCCATCGTCCGGCCCGTGACCGTCAGCGCTTCGCCGTCGAGTTTCGACGCCAGCCGCTTCAACACGCCGCGCGCTCCGCCCGCCGCCTCGAATTCCTCCGTCAGCGTATGGCCGGAGGGGCGGACATCGGTCAGCAGCGGGATATCATGCGCCATGTCGTGGAACATTCCGATCACGTCGACCTCGAGCCCGGCTTCGACGGCGATCGCCTGCAGGTGTTTTACGCAGTTGATCGAGCCGGACACGGCGAGCACCATGCGCACCGCGTTGCGGATCGCCGCCTCGGTGATGATTGCGCGCGGTTTCAGGTCGGCCTCGACCATCTCGACGATGCGGCGGCCGGTTGCGCGCGCGTTTTCCAGCATCCGCGCGCTGTCGGCGCGCACCGGCGCCGAGCCGGGCAGGCACATGCCGAGGGCTTCGCAGACCACATGCATCGAATTCGCCGTGCCCATGCCGGCGCAGACGCCGGGCGAGCGGATCGAGTTGTCCGCCATCTGGCCGAGTTCCTCGACCGTCAGCCGCCCGGCGGCGACATGCGCGGATTTCAGGAACACTTCCTCGATGTCGACATGCTCGCCGCGCCACTCGCCGCTGGCCTGGTAGCCGCAGATGGCGACGATGGACGGGATGTTCATCCGGCCGGCCGCCATGATCTGGCCGGGGGTGGTCTTGTCGCAGGAGGCGAGGCAGACCATGCCGTCGAGCAGCGCGCCCTCGACCTGCGACTCGATATCGTGCGCGATCAGGTCGCGCGCGGGCAGGATATATGCGCCGCCGCGGCCGGCGGAGGTCATGAAATCGGACGGAGCGGTCGTGCGAACCTCGAATGGGATCGCCCCGGCCTCGCGGATCGCCTTCTTGACCTCTGCCGCGATGCCGTCGAGATGCGAAAAGCAGATGGCGAGTTCGGACGACGAGTTGATGACGGCGATCTTCGGCTTCGCCATGTCCTCGTCGGTCAGGCCGAGCGCGCGCCAATGGGCGCGGCGCCCCGCCCACAAGGCCGTTCCGGGCGTGAGATTCGATCTGTATGTACGGGTCATGCCGCCACCTCCCTGATGCCGTTTTCCAAGCAGTCCCCGATGACGCCGCACCAGGCAAGCGCTCAATTCGCGACAGGTCCTTTCGTGATTTGTGTAGTTCCTCAAGGTGTTGCGCGGAAATAGGATAAGGAACGGAGGATTTTCGGGAGGAAGACTCGTGCCGTCACGCGACCAGCTGCGCATCGACGCGGATTTCCATCTGCCGCAAGCGGGGGTCGGCGATCTGTTGCCGTTCCTCGACGAGTATTGGCGGCTCCAGGTCAAGGATCGCGAGCTGCCGTCGATGCCGTTCCGGCTGACCTCCTATCCGGCCAACTCGCCGCTGACCCGGAATCCCGACTTCGAGGGCATGGACGTCTCCGCCGCGCTGGACCGCTTCGGTACCGGCGTCGCGATCGCCTCGATGCTGCATGGCGTTGTCGCCCTGCACAATCCCGATATGCGCGCCGCCCTGCTGTCGGCCGTAAACGACCACGTCGCCACGGTCTGGCTCGACAAGGAACCGCGCCTGCGCGGCTCGATCCTCGTTTCCGGCGAAGACATGGCGGCCTCGATCGCCGAAATCGAACGGCTGGCGGGCGACAAGCGCTTCGTGCAGGTGTTGATGCTCGCGATGCAGGAGATCCATCACGGCAACCGCATGTACTGGCCGATCTACGAGGCCTGCGAAAAGCACGGCCTGACGCTGGCGATCCATGCCGGCGGGCTCTATCGCCTGCCGCCCAACGTTTCCGGCTGGCCGTCCTACCAGTTCGAGGACTACGTGATGCAGTCCATGGTCTTCGAGAACATCCTGACCGGTCTGCTCGGCGAGGGCGTGTTCCAGAAGTTCCCGGACCTGAAGGTGGTCTTCCTCGAGAGCGGGTTCGCTTGGCTGCCGACCACGATCTGGCGCAACGACAAGACCTGGCGCGGAGTCCGCCAGGAGGTGCCGTGGCTCGACCGCCATCCTTCCGAGATCATGAAGGGCAGGGTGTTCCTGTCGCTGCAGCCGGTCGATCCGCCCGGAACTGACGAACTTCGCCGGATCGTCAAGCATATCGGCGGCACCGACATGCTGCTCTATTCGACCGACTATCCGCACCGGCAGTTCAAGGGCGACGAGCCTCTGCCGGAAGGTTTTGACGACGACGCGCTTCCCGGCATTCTCGCCGGCAACGCCCTGAAAGCCTATCCGCGCCTCGCCGCCGATCCGGCTGTCGCGGAGGCCACCGCAACTCTGGAGATGACGTCATGAACAAGCCGTTCGTGGAACCGGACGCAGCGACGCGGCTTCGCATCGTCGACTGCGACATCCATCCGGCGCACAAGTCGGCCGCTTCGCTGTTTCCCTACCTGGAAAAGCGCTGGGTCGAGCACCTGCAGACTTTCGGCACCCATACGCGCCAGGCGCTGGTCGGCCAACTCGCCTATCCGCGCATGACGGCGAACGGGATGCGCATGGACGCCATTCCCGCCGAAGGGCCTCCCGGTTCCGATCTCCGGATGCTGCGCGAGCAGCATCTGGATATGCTCGACATCGAGGTCGGCAACCTGATCGCGCTGGGGCGCGGCGGCATGGAGGAGCGCAATCCCGATCTGTCCGCCGCGATGGCTCGGGCGGCCAACGACTGGCAGATCGCCGAATGGGTCGAGCCCGAACCGCGCCTGCGCGCCGGCATCGTCGTGCCGCAGGACAATCCCGAGGCCGCCGTAGCCGAAATCGAACGCCGCGCTGGCGACAAGCGTTTCGTGCAGATCATCATGTCCACTCGCCCGAACGAGACGCTTGGCGCCCGCAAGTACTGGCCGATCTACGCGGCCGCCGAGGCAGCGGGGATCCCGATCGGCTTGCATCCCGTCGGTTATTCGTCGGGCAAGCCATCCTCCGGCAGCGGCTGGCCGAGCTTCTATTTCCAGGAACATTACACCTTCGTTCCCGGCGCTCAGGCGCTGGTAACCAGCCTGGTCATCGAGGGCGTGCTGGAAGCGTTTCCCAGGCTCAAGGTTGCCATCATCGAAGGCGGCTTCTCCTGGGCGCCGGCGCTCGGCTGGCGCATGGACAAGCATTTCGACACCTTCCGCAAGGAGGTGCCGCACCTGAAGCGCAAGCCTTCCGAATACATGAAGCAGCACTTCTGGTGGACCACCCAGCCGATGGAAGAGCCCAAGAGCCCCCGCGATATCGTCGATGTGATCGATTGGATCGGTTGGGACCGTCTGCTCTATTCGTCGGACTATCCGCACTGGGACTATGACGATGCCTATCGCATCTTCCGTTTCCCGGTCGAACCGCATCAGCGCGAAGCCGTCCTGGGCGGCAACGCCCGCAAACTCTACGGCTTCGAATGACCCGACACGTTGTTGCAGAAGTCGACGGTTTCCCCGATCAGGGCATCCGTCATATCGAGGTCGCCGGCCGGGAGATCTGCCTGGTCAGGCTCGGCGACGAGTTTTTCGCACTCATGGATCGCTGCCCCCATGGCGGCGCACGCCTTTCCGGCGGCCGCCTTGCCGGGGCCGTCGAGAGCGATGGGCCGGGACACTATAGGCTCTGCCGCCAGTCCGAGATGCTGAAATGCCCGTGGCACGGTTGGGAATACGACGTTCGCACCGGTCAGTCCTGGAGCGATCCCAAATCGACCCGGACGCGCGCCTATGTCGTCGAGGCGGTCGCCGGCGGCGAACTGGTCAAGGGACCCTATGTCGCCGAGACGGTGCCGGTCGAGGTCGACGGCAAATATGTCGTGATCAACCTGCCTGAATCGGCGGTCAAGCGGCAGGAAAACAATGCCGACGCCTAGGATGATCCCCGCGGGACACGCGCCGCACTGGCGGTCGTGAATGGCGGGCAGAGTCCCATGACCCAGGTGACCGGCGGAACGAGTGAAGCGTCGCCACGGTTCATGGACCGGACGACGCCGCCGGCTTTCATCACGCTGATTGCAATCACCGGCGTCGCCGCCATGGCGATGAACATCTTTCTGCCGTCGCTCGCCCATATGGCCGAGGAGTTCGGCACGAGTTACGGCGTGATCCAGCTTTCCGTCGCGCTATATCTCGCGCTGACGGGCGCGACCCAGATCGTGCTCGGTCCGCTCGCCGACCGCTACGGACGCAGGCCGGTTCTGTTGGCGGCCTACGGTCTGTTCGTGGCTGCAAGCGTCGGCTGCGCCTTGTCGACCCATGTCGCTGCCTTTCTCTTCTTCCGGATGATGCAGGCGGCGGTCTATTCCGGCATCGTGGTGTCGCGGGCGATCGTGCGCGACACGGTGAGCGACGATCGGGCCGCCTCGATGATCAGCTATCTGACGATGGGCATGGCCGTCGTGCCGATGGTGAGTCCGTCGCTCGGCGGCCTGCTGGAT
>JBAQHA010000006.1:0-1598 GCA_049288075.1 Oricola sp. | reverse complement strand
CGCTTGGCCCAAGGAGGTCAATTGGAAAAAACTCCCGGATTTCAGGTCGGTTGCCGCGCAAAAGTGGCGAAATACCTAGCTCGGCAGGTGATATTCGAGCCATTGCTGCGTGGGTGCGTCCCACAATTTCCCGGTTTCGCTCACCTCCGCGCCGGCGAGCGGAACGATCCTGGAAGCGACGTCGGCGGCGGTCGGCAGCGTCTCCGGATTTTCGCCCGGCATCGCCTGGGCGCGCATGCGCGTCCGCGTGGCGCCCGGATTGACGCTGTTGACCCGCAGCTTCGTGCTCTGCGTCTCGGCCGCCCATGTGCGTGCCAGCGCCTCCACGGCCGCCTTGGACATGGAATAGGAGCCCCAGAAAGCCCTGCATAAGTGCGCGACGGCGGACGACATCACGATCGCCCGGCCGGCGTCGGATTTCTGCAGCAGCGGATCGACCGAGCGGATGATGCGCCATGTCGCGGTGACATTGATCGCCATTACCTGTTCGAACGACTTCGCCTGGATGTGGCCGATGGGCGTAAGCGGGCCGAGAATGGCCGCGTTGGCTACGAGAATGTCGAGCTTGCCCCAGCGGTCGTTGATGACGCCGCCGAGCCGGTCGATGGCCTCGTAGTCGACTAGGTCGAGCGGCGCCAGTGTCGCCTGCCCGCCCTGGGCCCTGATCTCGTCGTCGAGTTCTTCCAGTCCGCCGGACGTGCGCGCGACCGCGATCACATGCGCGCCGAGCGCCGCCATCTGCAGGGCGATTTCACGGCCGATGCCGCGAGACGCGCCGGTGACCAGCGCGAGGCGGCCGGAAAGATCGGGTTTCATGTCCATGGAAGTCTTCCGGATGGGATGTCAGTTGCCGGCTGCGAGGATCGAAAGCTGGCGCACATTGTCGGTGCCGTCGCGATCCAGCAGACGGGTCGGATATTGGCCGGTGAAACAGGCATCGCAGAACTGCGGCTGCTCCGGGTCGCGCGCCTGTTCGCCGACCGCTCGGTAGAGCCCGTCGATCGACAGGAAGCCGAGTGAGTCCACGCGGATGAAATCGGCCATCTGTTCGACGCTCATGCGCGAAGCCAGCAGTTTGTTCGTCTCCGGCGTGTCGACGCCGTAATAGCACGACGACATGGTCGGCGGGGAGGCGATGCGCATATGCACCTCGCGCGCGCCGGCCTCGCGCACCATCTGCACGATCTTCTGGCTGGTCGTGCCGCGCACGATCGAGTCGTCCACCAGCACCACGCGCTTTCCCTCGAGCGAGTGGCGGTTGGCGTTGTGCTTCAGCTTCACGCCCATGTGGCGGATCGAATCCGTTGGCTGGATGAAGGTGCGGCCGACATAGTGGTTGCGGATGATGCCGAGTTCGAACGGCATTCCCGCCTGCTGCGCGAAACCGATCGCGGCCGGCACGCCGGAATCGGGAACCGGCACGACGATATCCGCGTCGACCGGCATTTCCTTGGCCAGTTCGATGCCGATATTCTTGCGCGCCTCGTATACGTTGTGGCCTTCGACATAGCTGTCGGGGCGAGCGAAATAGACATATTCGAACACGCAGAACCGGCGTTTCTGCGGCTCGAACGGGAAGGAACTGGTCAGGCCCTTGT
>JBAQHA010000005.1:0-3169 GCA_049288075.1 Oricola sp. | reverse complement strand
ATTTCGGCGGCGTCGCGCGGCAGATTGGCCAGCGTGACGGCGGCGGTGCGGTAGGCGCGCACGCGAAACGGATTCTCGCCCTCGATCTCCAAAAGATCGGCGAGACGGCGAAAGGCTGCCGCGATATCGGCATTGTGGACCGGCATATCCGTTTCCCTTTGAGCCCGGGGCCGACACTAGACTCGTTCACGGTTTGACGGAAACGGTGAACGCGTCCACGTCCCTGTCCTGTCACGATTCCGGATGGCGAACCGCTGTCCACCTCGCCTGCAAACGCACCGGCGAGACGGCGGGAGGGGTGGTCTACCGTTTCGCCTCGATATCGGCGATCAGCGCTTTCATCTCGGCGATCTCCTTCCTCTGCGCTTCGATGATGCCGTCGGCGAGCTCGCGCACGCGCGGATCGGCGATGCGGGCGCGTTCGCTGGTCAGAACAGCGATCGAGTGATGCGGGATCATCGCGCTCATATAGGACACGTCATCGACGGTCGCCTGGCTGCGCACGAGGAAGAGCGAGGCGGCGAAGACTACGGCCGCGGCGACGCAGATCGCGATATTGGCGACCGGCCGCGCATACATTTCCCACATGAAGCAGAGCATGACGACGGCCATGACCGCGCCCATCAGAAGCGCCATCCAGGCGCGCGTCTGGCTCCACATGACGTGGTCGAGCGCGTAGGTGTTCAGATACATAAGGCCGAACATGACAACCGTGGAGGTGGCGATCATGGCGGCGAAACGGGCGTAGGACGGTTTCATGGCGGCTCCCGCGGTTTCGTGACCTCGGGAGCCCAACGCGTCATGCGGCGGCGAGGTTCCGCCCCAAACGCGTCAGGAGAATTCGGCGTTGTCGTCCTTCACCGCCTGCAGCAGGTCGCGCATCAGATCGGGGTCGGCGGCCTGGACGCGGCTCCAGTTGGGAATGAAGGGCGTTTCCATCGGATTGTCGAGGAAGGTCTGGCCGGCCTCGACGACATTGGCCGCGAAGAGTTCGACCGCGCGCTCCTCCTCGTGGCGGTCGAGCGTCAGCCCGTTCATGCGCGCATCGTTGTAGTAAGCCTCGATCAGGTCGAGCGCCTCGCGGTAATAGGTCGCCTTGATGGTGCGGAAGGTCTCCTGGTTGAAGACCGTGCCGTCGGTGGCGAGCTTGCGGTAGAGCGCCTTGCAGATGTCGACCGACATCCGCGACAGGCCCTGATGCGGGTCCTCCTCCGACAGGGGCTGATGCTTGTGGTCGTAAGCATCGGCGATCTCGACCTGGCAGACGAGCCGTGTCGACAGGTTGCGCCAGACTTCCGACAGGACGCCGATCTCCAGCCCCCAGTCGGACGGAATGCGAATATCGGGCAGGATCGCGGTGCGCATCGCGAATTCGCCGGCGAGCGGATAGCGGAAGGCGGCGAGATAGGCGAGATAGTCGCGATGGCCGACCGTCTTGGTCAAGGCGCGCAGGAGGGGGGAGATCAACAGCCGGTTGACGCGGCCGTTCATCTTGCCGTCGGCGTAGCGGGCGTAGAACCCCTTGCAGAACAGGTAGGAGAAGGCCGGGTTGGCGACGGGATAGACCAACCGCGCCAGCATCTCGCGCGAATAGGTGACGATGTCGCAATCGTGCAGGGCGATCACGTCGCTGTCGCGCCGCGCCAGCGTATAGCCGATGCAGAACCAGACATTGCGGCCCTTGCCCGGCTCCTCCGGCGACAGGCCCGCCTCCTTGAGGCGCTCGTCGATAGCCGTCAAGCGCGGGCCGTCGTTCCACAGGATCGAGTGGTCTTGCGGCAGGACGGAGAAAAACTTGCGGGCGTGGCGGTACTGATCGCGGTCGGCGCGGTCGAGGCCGATGACGATGTGATCGATGAAGCGGGCGCCGGCAAGTTCCTGGACGATGTTGGCGAGCGCCGGGCCCTCCAGTTCGGAGAAGAGCGACGGCAGGATCAGCGTGATCTTGCGGTGGGCGGACAGCACCTCCAGCTCGCGCTCCAGCGTGCCGGGATTGCCGGCGCGCAGATCGTGCAGCGTGGCCACATGACCGTTCTGGTGGAAATCAGCCATGGCGATCCGTCCTTCGTGTCCGTTCCTACAGATCCTGAAGTATCCGTTGAACGGATTCGTTCCAACCTTCGGGGCCCGATTTTTCCGTCCTGACGATGCGGCCGTCGCGTTCTCCCGCGAGTTCGGGCAGCGCCTTTCCGTGCGGATTTGCGACGATCACCCCGATATCCGCGGCCTGCAGCATCTCGATGTCGTTCGGCGCGTCGCCGAGCGCGATCACGCGCGGCCTGTCGCCGGCCCCGCCGTAACGCGACGCGATGTCGGCCATGCGATCCGCCTTCGATGCGCCGAAGGAAAGCGTGAGATAACGCCCGCCCTGGCGCGCGGTGACGCCTTTGCCGGCAAGCTGCGCCTCGAATTCGGCCCGCTCGTCGTTCGTTCCGGACCAGATGCCCGGCTCGGAGAAGCGGCGCGCGGCGGCTTTCTTCGCGGCCGGAAGGGAAAGGCCGGTCTTCGCGGCTACCTCCTCGACGGCCCAGTCGGAGAAGCCGGAGAAGTTCTCGCGCAGGCGCAGCGGCAGGGCGTCGAGGATGGCGACCAGCCTGTCGTGGACGGATGCGTCGTTCGCAATCGCGGGATCGCCGGGCTCGAGGATGCCGGCGCCGTTCTCGACGATCGCGGGGCAATCGGGAAAGCCGATCTCGGCGCGCAAATCGGCGATCTCGGCGGCGGTCTTGGAACTGGCCAGGATGAGCGGGATGCCGTGCTCACGCAGCAGCGTCAATGCAGGCCTGGCGGAGTCCCAGGCATAGGTCGCGTGGTCGAGCAGCGTGCCATCGAGATCGGTAAAGACGATGGCAGGCGGTCTCACAACGAAACCGTCAGCGCGCCATCGACATAAAGCGTGTGGCCGTTGACGAAGCTCGAGGCGTCGGAGGCAAGAAACACGCAGGCGCCGACGAGTTCCTCCAGCCTGCCCCAGCGCCCGGCCGGCGTGCGCGCGGTCAGCCATGCGGTGAAAGCCTCGTCCTCGACCAGCGCCTTGTTCAACGGCGTGTCGAAATAGCCCGGCGCCAGCGCATTGACCTGCAATCCGTGGCGCGCCCAGTCGGTCGCCATGCCCTTGGTCAAGTTGCCGACCGCGCCCTTGGCCGCGGTGTAGGGGGCAATGCCCTTG
>JBAQHA010000004.1:0-1519 GCA_049288075.1 Oricola sp. | reverse complement strand
CTTCAGCCCCACGCCGCCGAGCGCCACCGCCAGATTGCGCGGGACGTCGATCTCGAAGCCCGCCTGCCGGACGCGCGCCGCAAGCCGCGCCGGACCGATCGCCGCCAGCGTCTTCACCGCGGGCACGTTCAGCGAGAGCTGCAGATCCTGCCGCATCGTCACGGCGCCATGAAACGTGTCGTCGAAATTCTCCGGCGCATAGCGGCCGAAGCGGACGGGACGGTCCTGAATCAGCGTCTCGGGATGCGCGTGTCCGGCCTCGAAGGCAAGCCCGTAGATGAACGGCTTCAGCGCAGAGCCGGGTGAGCGCACGGCCTGCGTCAGGTCTATGGGACCGTTGCGGTCATGGTCGAAATAATTGGCCGAGCCCACATGCGCGAGCACTTCACCGGTCCGGTGGTCGATGATCATCGCGGCGGCCGACAGTTTCGGTCCGGCATTTTCAGCGTGACGCTTGACGACCTCTTCCACGCCGGCCTGCAAACGTGCATCGATGGTGAGCTTGATGACATCGTCTTTTTCGGCGGCGGCAATGCGCCCGGAAAGATGTGCGGCGAGTGCCGGGAAGTCATGACGTCTTGCGTGAAGCTTCTGCTGCCTGGCGAAAGCGGCTTCGGCTCTGCTGATGACGCCAGCGGCTGCCGCCCGGTCGATTACGCGATTGCGCGCCGCGCGGGCGGCGGCGGGATTGCGGTCGGGCCTGCGATATTCCGGCGACTGCGGCAGCGCGACGAGCAAGGCAGCCTCCGCGACCGTGAGCCGGCGCGGTTCCTTGCCGAAATAGGCAAGCGAGGCCGCCCGCACGCCCTCGATGTTGCCGCCGAAGGGCGCGAGCCGCATGTAAAGCTCAAGCACCTCGCGCTTGGACATCTTCTCCTCAAGCTGCCAGGCGCGGAACATCTGCCCGAACTTTGCGCGGTAGGAATGGGTCGGGCGGTTATCGAGCAGGCGCGCGGCCTGCATGGTCAGTGTGGACCCGCCGGAGACCGGACGCCCATTGCTCAGGAACTGCCAGACCGCGCGGCCGATGGCGATGCCGTCCACGCCGCCATGCTCGTAAAAGCGCTTGTCCTCATAGGCGAGAAGCAGCTTGAAATAGTCGGGATCGACCTCGGTGACGGAAACCGGGAGCCGCCACAGCCCGTTCGGCGTCGTGAAGGGCCGCAGCAGCTTGTCGTTCCGGTCGAGAACGAGCTTGGAACTGACGCGCGCTGCTTCCAGCGGCGGCGGTCCGAGATAATGCAGCGCTGCGTGATAGAAGCCGACGATGGCGGCGGTGATCAATGCGGCCGACAGCGCGAAGATGCCGGCCCGGCGGGCAAACCGGTCAGGCGCCCGCCAGCTTTTCACCTTGAACAAGACGCGGCGCAAATACGCCATCTGCATCGCCCCGATTACCGCCCGATTTCGACATTGCCCGGTGCAGTGCGTGCGAAACGCTCAGGGCGGTACATGTCTTCGACGTAGGCGCCGGGATGGGTGTATGTTCCGGGCACCACTGCGCGGATGACATAGGCCA
>JBAQHA010000003.1:0-2980 GCA_049288075.1 Oricola sp. | reverse complement strand
GCACCGGCGCGGCGCGCACGGCGGCCAGATCTCCGTCGGACACGGACGCGCAGCCGAGACCCTCGCGGTAGAGCGCCATTCCCTTGCCGAACAGGCCGAAAAGGCCGGCGCGCACGACGCCTTTCTCGCGATCGACGGACACGTTCATGATGCGCAGCAACCAGTGACCCGGCGCCTGGACATCGACCTTCAGCACCTCCTGCGGATCGCGGCCGGTGAGGAAGGCATTGGAGCAGACCATCTTGGCGGAATAGCCCGCGCCAACGCGGATCGGCTCCGGCGGGGCGGCGTAGAGCCAGGCTCCGAGACCGATCACGCCGGCCAGAATCAGTCCCAGGATTGCCTTGACGACGCGCATGATTCCCCCTCCATCGCGGATATTGCGGCGCGACATCAGCGCGCGGCGGGAACCGCGTCAACCGTGCCATGGCGAATTCCCGGCCGGCTTGCCGAAGAAACCGTGGAAGTGGCACAATTTGCCGCGTTGATAATCTGGCGTTAAAACATATCTGCGCTAGCATTCATGCGGGGCAGGAAGGGGACGATCAGGTGCTGATACATGCGGTACGCATGGCGGTTGTGGCAGTCGCGCTCGCTCTTGCCGGCTGCACGCAGGTTTCCTACGACTTCACCGATTCGACGGTTCTTCCGCTCGCCGCGCCGCGCTTCGCCGACAGCGACCCGATCGACGCCTTCGAAGGCGGCGCGCCGCATGGCTATTCCGTCCACGGCATCGACGTTTCAAAATATCAGGGTTCGATCGACTGGAGGGCCGCGAAACGCTCGGGCGTGACCTTTGCCTATATCAAGGCGACCGAGGGCGGCGACCGCGTCGACGACAAGTTCAGCGCCCATTGGCGCGAGGCCGGTTCCGCCGGCGTCCAGCGCGGCGCCTATCATTTCTACTACTTCTGCCGCCCGGCGATCGAGCAGGCACGGTGGTTCATTCGCAACGTGCCGCGCGAAAAGGGCGCTCTGCCGCCGGTGCTCGACATGGAATGGAACGACGCATCGCCGACCTGCAAATCGCGTCCCGACGCGGCGACGGTTCGCGCGGAGATGAAGACTTTCCTCGATGCTATAGAGCGCCACTATGGCGCGCGGCCGGTGATCTACACCACGCCCGATTTCTACGAGCAGAACATCGACGGCCATTTCCGGAACGAGAGGTTCTGGCTGCGGACGGTCAAGGCGCATCCGCGCGTCGTCTATCCGGGGCGAAACTGGACCTTCTGGCAGTATACGGGCACCGGCGTCGTTCCGGGCGTACCGGGCGACACCGACATCAACGTCTTTGCCGGTTCGAAGTCCGACTGGCAGCAATGGGTCGCCGAAAACCGGATCTGACCGCCCAATCCCGACGATCTCACGAAGGAGACACCCGACCATGACGCAACGCGCCCGCATTTTCATGGCCGGGATCGCCCTGCTCGCCACGCCGGCTTCGGCCCTGGCGCAAGCGTCATGCGGCGGCGATTTTTCCGCCTGGCGGACGGCGATGGTCGAGGAAGCGCGCGCCGCGGGGATCGGCGACGCGGGCCTGAAGGCGATCGCCTCGGCGCAGAACGATCCAGCCGTCCTGAAGCGCGACCGCGCGCAGGGCGTCTTCGCGCTCGATTTCGCGGCCTTTTCCGGCCGGTTGATCTCGCAGAACCGGCTGGATGTCGGACGCTCGAAACTGAAGCAGTTCGCCTCCACCTTCGATCGCATGCGGTCGGAATACGGCGTCGCGCCGGAGGTGATCACCGCCTTCTGGGCCTTCGAGACGGATTTCGGCGGCTTCCAGGGCGATTTCTCGACGCTGAACTCGATCGCGACGCTGGCGCACGATTGCCGCCGGCCGGACCTGTTCCGGCCGCAACTGCTGTCGCTGGCGCGGCTGATCGACCTCGGCACCGTGACGGCGAACGTCACCGGCGCATGGGCGGGTGAAATCGGGCAGGTGCAACTCTTGCCGGACGATTATCTGACCAAGGGACGCGACGGCGACGGCGACGGTCTCATCGATCTGAAGGGCTCCTCGCCGGACGCGCTGATGTCGGGCGCGAATTTCCTGCATTCGCTCGGATGGCGGGCGAACGAGCCGTGGATGATCGAGGTGAAAGTGCCGGCCGACATGGACTGGTATGACGCCGGCCTCAACAAGACGCTTTCCGTCGCCGAGTGGGAAGCGCGCGGCGTGACCGGGAGGAACGGCCCGCTCCCGGCGAACGACGCGGCGAGCCTGCTGTTGCCGATGGGACGCAAGGGACCGGCCTTCCTCGCCTATCCGAATTTCAGCGTCTTCCTCGAGTGGAACCAGTCGCTGACCTACATCATGACGGTCGGCTATTTCGCCAACCGCCTTTCCGGCGAACCGCGGTTCGACCCCGGCAATCCGGAACCCGGCCTAGACCAGGCGCAGATGAAGGTGCTGCAGCAGAAGCTCGCGGCGAAGGGCTACGATGTCGGCAAGATCGACGGCATTCTCGGCGCCGGCACGCGCGACGCGGTTCGCAACGAACAGAAGAAACTCGGACTGCCCGCGGACGCCTGGCCGACCTCAGCCCTCCTCAACGCCCTCTGACCAGATCTTACAGCCGGTCGAAATCGTCCTTGCCTGTCGGCATCAACATGACCGCGGTCGCCAGATAGGCGAAGCCGAAGGTAATTCCGAAGGTCAGGGCCAGCATCGCGACGGCGGCAACCTTGTATCGGGTGTGGTCGATCAGATCGCCGAGATTGCCGATGTTGAAATGAACCACGCCGGCCGCAACCAGCCAGCCGATGGCAACACCGGTGAGGCTGTTGACGAGAACGAAACGGACTAGCTTGGGCATAGGCCAAATCCTGCATTCAACATGCATGAATCTATAGGCCGGCGCGGCGCGTTCAATGGGACACTTTGAAGCGCTCTGCCGCTCAGCCGAGCGCCTTCAGCCGGACCATCGCGACGATGCCAAAAGCCGGACCGAGCGCCATCGCCGCCAGCACCCATGGC
>JBAQHA010000002.1:0-1957 GCA_049288075.1 Oricola sp. | reverse complement strand
CGACCTCTGGTCCCAATGCGCCCTCGCAAGGGCGGTGGCATAACGCGGCGGAATGTCTTAAGAAGACATCACTTTTGGAACCACTCGACACCGATTGGAGACGCAGATTGAAATTCGCTTCCGCAATTCTGGCCGGCGCGGCGCTGTTCGTGGCGACGGCCGCCCATGCTCAGGACATAACCGGCGACCCGGAAGCCGGCGAAAAGGTAGCCAAGAAGTGTGTCGCCTGTCACGATCTTGAAGGTGACAAGAACAAGGTCGGCCCCTCGCTGAAGGGTGTCTTCGGCCGTACCGCCGGTTCGGTGGAAGGCTTCAAGTATTCCGTCGGCCTGCAAAAGCTGCATGACGAAGGCCTTGTCTGGAACGCCGAGACGCTGGCGCAATACCTGCCGAGCCCAAAGGATATGGTCGAGAAGTCGAAGATGACCTTCAAGCTGACCAAGAAAGAGGACATCGACAATATCATCGCCTACCTGGCGCACGAGGCCGAAGAATAGGCCGGTCCGATGACCTACATCGCGAAGCTCATTACCCGTCCGGCCTTGCCGGGCGGGTTTTTATTTTCGGGAGTTGGTGCGGCTGCGCCTAAACCTGCGGACGCCCCAAATGGCGAAGCCGGCGATCAGCGCGCCGATCGCGGCAAGCAGGATCATGCCCTCCAGCATGGCTTCGCCGGCTTTGTCCACGCTCAGTCTCCCTTGCCGATCGCGATCCCCGACTTGACGATGCGTCAGCCGGGATTGTCAATCCGGTCGCTTGATGATTGAACCCGGCGCAAGGATTGTGCGGTGAAACAGTGGAGAATAGCGGCATGAGCGGTCTTCTGGCACTTCTCGACGATGTGGCGGCGATAGCGAAAGTCGCTGCGGCGTCGCTGGACGACGTGATCGGACAGGCGACCAAGGCCGGCGTGAAGGCGTCCGGCGCGGTCATCGACGACGCCGCGGTGACGCCGAAATACGTCCACGGTTTCGAACCGGTGCGCGAACTGCCGATCGTCTGGCAGATCGCCAAGGGATCATTCCGCAACAAGCTGCTGATCCTGTTGCCGGCCGCGCTGATCCTGTCTGCATTTGCGCCCTGGGCGATCATGCCGCTGCTGATGCTGGGCGGAGCCTATCTGTGTTTCGAGGGCGCCGAGAAGGTGGTTCACCTGTTCCAGCCTCATCAGGGCCCCGACGCCCTGGCGGCTGCCGCGACGCCGGATGATCCGCTGCATCTGGAGAAACAGAAGGTCGCCGGCGCGATCAAGACCGATTTCATCCTGTCGGCGGAGATCATGACCATCATCCTCGCCGCCATTCCCGAGAGCACGTTCTGGATGGAGGCGCTGACGCTGGCCGCCGCCGGCATCGGTATCACTGTCATGGTCTATGGCGGCGTTGCGCTGATCGTGAAGGCCGACGATGTCGGTCTGCACATGGCGACAAACGGCCGTCTTGGGGCAACGCGCGCGCTCGGCCGTGCCATCGTCAAGGGCATGCCCGGTTTCCTGTCGGCGCTGTCGTCGGTCGGCACCGCTGCGATGCTCTGGGTCGGCGGCTCGATCGTCATCCACGGGCTGGAGACGCTGGGTCTCGTATGGCTCGGCCACCATATCCACGATCTCTCCCTCGCCGCCGGCCATGCCGTGCCGCAGGCGCAAGCGGCCGTGGAATGGATTGCCAAGGCGGCGATGGACGGCGTCTTCGGGGTTGCGCTTGGCCTCCTGCTGATCCCGGTCGCGAACTGGGCGATCGCGCCGCTGTGGTCGGCAATTACCGGCGCAAAGCCGGAGCCGCAGCAGCACTAGCGCGCCGCCGGCATCTTCTCGCCCAACCAGCCGAGCAGCATCGCGACGGCCTCTTCGCGCCCGACCTCATTCAGCGTCTCGTGCCGGAATTCCGGGTAGATCGTCAGCGTCACGTCCGCGAACCCCGCCTTGCGCATGCGGTCCGCCTGACCCTTCACCGTCTTG
>JBAQHA010000001.1:0-6175 GCA_049288075.1 Oricola sp. | reverse complement strand
GCGAAAGCCTGTTTCGAAGCCGGCGCGGGCGGCATCCACGCCCATGTCCGCGACGCCGACCAGGCGCATATACTCGATGCGGGTCTTTATAGCGAACTGACCGCCGAACTTGCGCGCGAAGTGCCGGACATGGCGCTGCAGATCACCACAGAAGCGGTCGGCCGCTACAAGCCGGAGGAACAGCGCGCCGTGGTGCGCGCCGCCATGCCCGAAATGGTCTCTGTGGCGCCGCGCGAGATGATGCCCGATGCCGATACGCATGAGGCGGCGCGCTTCTATGCTTGGGCGCATGAAGCGGAGATCGCCGTCCAGCACATTCTCTACGCGCCTGACGAGGTGGCACGCCTGGCCGGCCATGTCGCCGAAGGCGTGATACCGGCCGACGGTCTGCAACTGCTCTTCGTGCTCGGGCGTTACGCCAGGGACCAGGAAAGCGATCCGGCCGATCTGCAGCCTTTTCTCGCGGCGTTGGCCGCATCCGGCATGGCCCCCGACTGGGCTGTCTGCGCCTTCGGGCGGTCCGAAACGGCGGCGCTCGCCGCCGCATTCAAAGCCGGCGGCAAGGCGCGCGTGGGTTTCGAGAACAATCTCTTCAATGAGGACGGTTCGATTGCGGCACACAACGCCGCGAGAGTTGCGGTAATTGCAGAACTGACAAAAAGCGGCTCAGCCAGGCCATAATCCGGCAGTGTCCACCGGCCTGAATTGCAGCCCCGATATGCTTGCGCGTCAATTTGCTCGGCAGTGAAGATACCCGCCTTGAGCCTTTCGATTCAGGTTACGCTGATCAGGCTGCAACACGCTTTCTGGACGATTGAGCGAGTGCTTCGCCCGCGGCCGGCCTCGTGGGCGTATCAAACCAAAGCCGAAAGCCGCTCCGTCGTCTCGGGCATTCGTTTCAAACTTGCGTTGATCCGGTCACGCCAGCGAGGACCACGCGACAGCGCGTCGTCATAGGCTTCAGCGAGCTCGTCTGGACGATCCTCGGAAAGAACTGCCACAAGGAACTTGGCCTGGGCGCGGTCCTTTCGAGCTTTCAGTTGATCGGGGTCGCCCTGGCGCCGATCGGCAACAATCAGCTTGTGAATTGCAGATCGCTCATGCCGCGGGATCTTGATCAGATCGTTACGCTTTCGCTCCTCGATCGTGCCGATGATGTTGGATGCTCCTTCATCGAGACGAAGTCGCAGCAGGTCCTGGTAGGCCACGTCGGCCGGGCGACTGTGTGCGGCGATTTTCAAATATTTGCATTCCTCGCGATGTGTGCATCGAAAGAATTACTGATGCACACACCTTTCAGATGAACAGCCACCGAGCTCTCTCAGAGCTGGTCTGCAAACGCTCCAAACCGGTGGCGAGAAGGAGCCTTAGCTTTTTCACCCGTTGAAGGGTCGGCACTGGAACGAGTTCATGGGAGAAAAACCTGTTGAACCCGATCCGGGCGCGTTCGTTTTCTGTGCTCTCGAGGGTTTCTATTCCAGCCTATTGATACTAAATATGTTCTTCTTTGGATGATTTCTATCTTGCAACATCTTCCTATAGAAAATTCTCCAAGATATTGATGCGTCCTGACGTATTTCATTGCTCGTCGTAAATGTAGCCAATGCCGCGAACTGTCCGGATGACAGCCGGTTTTTGCGGATTTATCTCGATCTTGCGCCTTATCCGCGAGATGCGGATGTCGATGCTCCGGTCGAACGGGTCCCAGGACCGATCATGAGCTCCCTCGAGGATTTGGTCGCGGTTGAGAACGCGACCGCGGTTGCGCGCGAAGAGCTTGAGCAGGTTGAACTCCATCGAGGTCAGGGGAATTTCATTTCCTTCCTCGTCGGTCAATTTTGCGGCTTCCAGATCGAGCCAGGTCTTGCCGAAGCGGAAACGCTGCCGCGTGTCATCGTCGCATGGTTTCTCGGCTGACTCCGGCGCTGCTTTCCGGCGAAGCACCGCCTTGATGCGGGCTTCGAGTTCGCGCAGGTCGACGGGCTTGCCCAGATAATCGTCCGCACCCATTTCGAGGCCGATAATCCGGTCGACGACATCGCTGGCCGCCGTCAACATGATTACGGGCGGGTTTTGGTCGGCCTCGAGGCTTTTCAGGACAGACAGACCGCTTTCCCCGGGCATGTTGATGTCGAGTAGGATCAGGTCGGGCATTGCGGTTTCCAGCGATGCGCGCAACTCTTCGGCGTTTCCGGCCTGCGAGATCGAGAAACCGCGGCGCGAGAGATATTCCGCCAGCATGGCTCGGACCTCGGTCTCGTCGTCGCAGACCATGATGTGTTGTGTCAGTCCGCTCATCCCTGCACCCCGACGGTGTTATTGCCCTCCAGCATGCGCTGCGCCAGCGCACGCAGTTCGGACGGGGCGATCGGTTTTTCGAGATAGGGCCGGTTGGCGCTGTCGAGGAAGCCGCGCGCCGACGGACTCATCGTGTCGCCCGTAACGAAGCCGACCCTGTCGGCCATGTCCGGCAGTTCGCGCGCGATTATTTCATAGAAGCCACGGCCTCCGATCCCGGGCATGTTGAGGTCACTCAGGATCAGCGCATAGGCGTGGTTTCGGGCGAGCGTCAGAGCAGCTTCGGCGGATTCGGCGTAGTCGACCCTGAAACCGTCGCGCTGCAGGATTTCCCGGATCAACTCGGCAACATCCGGCTCGTCGTCTACGACGAGAATTCGTGCGGGGAGAACTTTCGGCGTTTGCTGCGGATTGTCTGTCTCGTTGGGCGGAACCTGTGTGGATACCGGCAGCCGCAGCACAAAGGTCGCACCTCGACCGGTGTCGGGTTCAAGCCGGATCTGGCCGTTGTGCGAGGTGATCACGCGATGGCAGAAAGCGAGGCCGATCCCCGTCCCCTTGCCGACATCCTTGGTGGTGAAAAGCGGATCGAAGATCCGGCTGCGAATATGTTTGGGCACCCCCGGGCCGTTGTCCGAAACGCGCATCTCGATCATGTGCGCGTCGCGATCGAACTCGGCGGAAATGTGGATCCGGTCGCCGACCCCGGACTCGACGATTGCTTGTTCCGCATTTGTCAGGAGATTGATGACCACCTGCACCAACTGATCGGCGTCCCCTTGGGTCCACGGCAAATCCGGACGAAATCCGATTTCGACGGGAACCCTGAGGCCGCTCGAGCCGTTTCGCAACGCCTCCACCGCCGTCTCGACTGCTTCGTAGAGACCCATCGGCGCAAGGCGCGCGGGCTGCTGGCGCGCCATGGCCAGAAACGACTTCACGATACGCGCACAGCGTTCCGCTGCCTCAGAGATCTTCTCGAGCCGGCGCAGCACCTCGGGATCCGTCGTCTCCTCACGCATCATCAGCGCATGGCCGACCACGACCGAGAGCGGATTGTTGAGTTCATGGGCAACGCCGGCCAGAAGTTCACCCAGCGCGGACATCTTCTCCGCCTGGAAAATCTGCTCGCGCTGCTTGGCGAGCTTCTGCTGCATTTCGACTTCCCGCGACATGTCGACAGTGCTCGAAACCACGACCTCCTCGCCGCGGTAGTCGATGACCCTTGCCGAGACTGCACAGAGAAATGTCGAACCGTCGGGACGCAAGCCGGTGACGAGCATGTCGTCGACCCGGCCGTCGGGAAGAAGCGCGGTGACGAAATCCCCGCGCTCCTCGCGGCTTGCGAAATGATCCTGAGAGTTGTGCGACGTGCCAAGAAGTTCGGTGGCTGCGGGCGACCGATAGATGATGTGGCCGTCGCCTATCCGTGACATGACAACATTGGCGGGACAGGCTTCCAGAACCTTGCGCAGGAGAATGTCTGCCTGACGTTCGTTTTCCTCGTATTGACGCTTTTCGGAGACATCCGATTGAGTGACCACGAAGCCGCCGACCGGTGTTTGCCGCATGGCGATTTCGTGTATCGCGCCGTTGGTCAATTCAATCTCCAGCGTCGCGGATGACGCCGCCCCCGTGGCGAGCCGGTTCTCCATCCAACGCAAGCGATCCAACGCTTCCCTGGCGATCGCGCCGCGAAGGCCGGATTCGTGCAGAAGCAGTTCCCATTCGATCCCGGGTTCCAGCAGGTCCGCAATCAGCGGATTGAGTTCGCGATATCCCGCATTGCAGCGCACGAGACGCGCTTCCTCGTCAAAGAGCGCCAGACCTTCCGACATCGCCTCGATGACTTCGCGGAGCATGTCGGGTGAATTGTCATTTCGCCGGGAAGGCGTGCCGTCCACTTCGCTCCTTTCCGATGGCGCGTCGTAGCGAGGGCTCATGACGATAACCCATATCCCTGAGGTTGTTCGGCGATAGCTTCGATGCGGAAAATCTCGTGCTCGTTGCCGCCTCCTAGGTCAAACGTGCCCATGGAAATGCGGTTGAATCTCGTATCGATCAGCTTCGCGATAACGCTGTCGGCGGAAACGGTCATCGGTTTGGCGTGTCCGCGAATGCGCAATGCTCGCGTCACAGCCGGGCCAAAGACATCGTAGATGTATTTCTGCACGCCGACCACGGACCCGATCACCGAACCGGTGGAGATGCCGATGCGGCATTCCCACTGAACCGGGTGGCTGTCGTTGCGCTGATGGAGATAGCGTAGAAATCGCAAGGCAGCGTTCGCCACCGACAATGCGTGATCCGGTGCGGAATCGGGCATGCCGGAGACGGTTATATAGGCATCGCCGATTGTCTTGATGCGTTCGCAGCCGAACTGCTCGCCTATCCGGTCAAAGGCGCTGTAGATGTCATTGAGCTCGCTGACGATGACGCCGGGATCGAGTGTCGAAACCATTTCGCCGAAGCCGCTGAAGTCGAGCGTGAGCACCGAGACCGGGTCGTAAAGCCGCGGCGTAACGACGCCAAAGGTCTTGTATTCCTCGTAGACCGAACGCGGCATCATGTTGAGCAGGAGTTTTTCGACCTGTTCCTTTTCGCGTTTTATCTCGCGGGTATTTCGCTCGACCATCATCGAGTAGGAATCGATCATCGATTCCAGCTCCTTGATGCGGGTGATGTTCTGACAGACCAGAACGGCGATCGGCTCGCCGCTTTCGAGGGCGCGGTTGAAATCCATCGCCACGGTCATGGTGCGGCGCTTGACCTTGAAAGTCGTCTCGGTCGCATAGCGGCCGCCATCGGTCAGCGCTTCGCGCAAAACCTCTATGTCCAGAGCGGTGAAAAGATCCGACAGACGGGCTACCGGATCCGGCTCGCCGAACCACTCCGCAAATGTATCATTGTAAAAGCGGAATTTCAGTTCCTTGAGATCAAGCAGGGCGACGCCGACGCCGATGGCGCGTAGCAGCTGTTCGTTGATTGCTTCAATCGACATGGCCTATCCCACGATCAGTTTGCGGCGATCCTCGAATGCGGTCACCACGGCCTCGACATCTTCGGGCGCCATGCCATGGTCCGCGAGCGTCTCGGCGAGGATTTCCGACAAGATGTCGAAGTGTCGGGCGTTGATTGCCAGGTTCTGATGCATCCTGGAAATCTGATCGTCCGAATAAGATGCCGGCCCGCCGAGCAGAGATGATATGAATTTGGTCTGGTGATCGACGATCCGCGCCATGTCGACATCGTCAAAAAATGGTCCGATGTCGTCATCGTCGAGCAATCGATTATACAGATCGAGCACCATGCGGCTGACTTTCGAGAAGCCGCCATACTTCTGAAAAAGCGTCTGTTCCATTATTCGAGATACCTGCCTTGTGCGGGCGACACATCGGTCCTGCGCCAGCCCGGCCCTCCCTGATGGGAGAAAATTGTGCCCCAGCATTGCCGATACAGGCAAGCACAAAGCGGCCCGCGGCGTGGATGGAAGGGATACCGGCGCCGCCTGGCGCCCAAGGTTTGGCGTCCTCATGCCGCCACCGGATAGGCCGTGTTGGCGAACTGTCCGGTCCGTTCAGTTGCCGAGATATGCGCAGCGATCATGGGATCGATCAGATGGGGGTCGGTGACTGGCGCCATGTGGCCCGCATCGATAATCTCGGCCAGTTTGGCCGAGGGCAGGCTGCGTGACAGGCGTTCGGTGAGATGCTGCGTCACCTCCGGCGACTGCCGCCCGGTTATCGCCAGTACCGGACAAGGGATCGCCGCATAATCCGCGAAGGTCGCGCGTTCCGCCGATATCGCAACGAAGTCATCCATGACCTGGCCGGTCGCTTCCGCTAGTTTGGTGCGCAGGCCATGGCTGGTGCGCGCC